>JASHRA010000006.1 GCA_030038765.1 Candidatus Dormiibacterota bacterium
GTCGAGACCTGGTCCATGGAAGAAGGCGCCGGCCAGCGGGTAGACGGGATCGCCCAGCGTGACCCAGTTGCGCAGCAGCCAGGGCGACGCCACCAGCAGCGCGCTGCCGCCGAAGACGGCGAGGCTGCTCCACCAGGTCCGCGGGCTGGTGCGGAGCGCGATCGCGAGGAGCCCGATGGGCAGGGCCATCCAGCCGAGGAAGTTGGTCAGGATCGCGAGTCCGGCCACCGAGCCCGCGATCGCCCAGAGGACTCGGTCGGATCGGGAAGCGGCCGCATCGCTGAGCACGACGGTGAGGAAGATCAGCCCGGTTAGCAGTATGTAATCGGTGGTCCACGTGCCGTAGAAGACCACCAGCGGGGACCCCACGAGGAGGAGCACGGCCCACGCGCCCTGGGCGAGTCCGTACCGGACGCGCGCGTAGCCGAAGACCAGACTGAGCATCGCTGCCAGCAGGAGAGGGGATGCGACCCGCAGGTAGAGGTCATGAAAACCTCCGCCTATGACGTCCGTGACCAGCCCGGCGGCCGGGAAAAGGGGCGGGTAGTTGTAGCTGGACTCGATCCCGACCGAGGGGCCGACCAGGGCGCGGGGCGACGGGCGCCCGAGGTACCAGAGCCGGGCCGAGGCCGCGTGGTAGATGGTGGCATCCCACTCCAAGACCGGCGAGAGGGCGGCGTGGAAGAGGTCCCATCCGACCACCAGCAGGGCCGCCAGCCCCGCGAGCGCGACCAGCAGGAGGGTCGTCCGGCGGGTCGTCCGGCGAGTGGCGAGGCGCGGCCGACGTGGTCTCGGGATTCCGCCGCGGCCCACGCTCCACGCTCCCGCGACCACGGCCGTGATACCGCCCTGGAAGGCCAGCGTCCAGGGCACGGAAACGACGCCGACGACGACGGTCAGCATCCCGGCGAAGCCCAGAAGGGAGAAGGTCAGCAGTCCCCAGGCACCTGCCCGGCAGGCCCAGCTGTGCGCGAAGTCGGTGCGGCGCAGGCAGAGATCCGTGAGCGCCCAGCCCCCAGCGCCGGCGAGGAGCAGGTCCGCCACCACCTTGGGGATCCCCGGGGGCAGCTCGAGTCCACCGGCGATGTGGGGATGGGCAGCCCAGGAGAGGAAGTCGCCGACGAAACCTGGCAGCCAGCTGAGCTGGGCTCCGAGGAAATGACCCAGGCAGCAGATCACCGCGGCTGCCAGGAGGCCGATCATGGCCCGTTCCCTGGCTCCGCCGTCGCGCCAGGAGCGGCGGCTCGGCTCCGCTCCGGAGTCAGTCCCTAGCGGGATCGTCTCGGCCGCCTGGGGCCTGCCTGGACGGTGCGTGGTGGCCACCCCCTTCCGCCCCTCTAAGAGTTGGCGAGACGCTGGGACCCGGGCTGGTGGAGGGCGCGGAGCTCGCGTCGAAGCGCGAACAGCGCCGCCAGATGCTCGGCCGCGATCCCAGGGATCCTCCGCGGGCTGTACACCTTGGTGGTCCCTGCCAGCCGCTCGCGGTGGTTGCAGGGAATCTGGGAAACCCTGAGACCGGCGGCTGCAGCCCTGGCGTTGAACTCCCACCAGAAGCCCTGGCGGAGCAGCCCGGGGTGGCCCGCGAGGACGGCATCGAGGCAGCTCCGTCTGATGGCGAGGAAGGGACAGGACGGGTCCTTCAGCCTCACCGGGAAGAGCAGCTCATAGACGAGCTTGAAGGCGCGGGACATCAGCTTGCGGTACCAGGCATCATGCCTGGGGTTGCGGTAGCCGACCACAAGGTCGGCGGATTGCATCTGTTCCAGCAGCGCCGGGAAGTCGCGCGGATCGCACTGGCCGTCGGAGTCGATGAAGGCGACGACCGGAGCCTTCGCCGCCATGAGCCCGTCGATCACGGCGCGCGAGTAACCCTTCCTCTGGGGCGACGAGATGAGCTCGATGGGAAGCGTCTGGGCGGCTCTCTCGATCACCTGGACGGTGTCATCGGTAGACCCGTCCTCGCAGACGATGAAGTGGATGCTGCTGTCGGAGCCCGCCCGCACTACGTCGAAGAACTCCTGCAGCGTTGCAGCGATTCCATCCCCCTCGTTGTGAGCGGGAAGGACGACGTCGACCGCCGACGCAGGGAGACCCAATCCTCTTACCGAGACGTGAGGAGGGTTTCCAGCCGCCCCAGTCGGTTGCTGTCGAAGTTGGCCTGGCACCAGGCGATGGTCTTGGTCAGGCCCTCGTCGACGGTGACGCGGGGGCTCCAGCCGAGCAGGCGCTCCGACTTGCTGATGTCGGCGGCCCGGCTGAGGACCCCGACGGGCCGGTCGAGCTGGTAGTCCATCTGGGCGGGACGCCAGTCGAGGATCTCGAAGATCAGATCGACGAGGTCGTTGACCTCGGTGTGGACGGGGCTGCCGACGTTGATGACGTCGAAGCCCGAGAGCTTGGCTCCGGCCAGTGCCATGCCGAGCGCCGTGTCCTCTACGAAGGTGAAGTTGCGGGTCTGGGTCCCGTCGCCCCAGACGGGGTAGGGATCCAGGCGTGCCAGCGCCTTGGCGATCAGCGCGATCACGGCGTGGCTCTCATTCTCGCGGGGCCCGTATGCGGTGAACAGCCTGCAGGCGATGGCGTCGATGCCGAACTGCTTGTGGAAGGCCCGGAGCTGGAGCTCTCCGATCAGCTTGGCCCAGCCGTACTCACCGTCGGCGAACGCGGCGCCACGCTCCTCGAAGCCCGCGTCCGTCTCCGACAAGAGGCTCCGCTCGGTGGCGCTGGCCTGGAGGCTGGTGGGGTAGGCGCAGGCGGAACTGGCGAAGACCACCTTCTTGACCCCGGCGTCGGTCGCCGCGTCAAGGACGACATGGTCCAGGACCATGTTGTTGGTGCACTCGACCGGGTGGCTGTCGATGTAGCCTCGGCCGCCGTGCATCGCGGCCAGGTGGAAGAGGACGCTCTGCTCCCGCGTGGCCTCCCTGGCGACGCCGGCGTCCCTCAGGTCGCCGCGCAGGAACCGGACCCGGTCCAGGCACGAGCGTAGGTTCTCCAGGTGTCCACTGCTGAGGTCGTCCGCCACGGTGACGCGGGCCCCTGCTTGAAGCAGAAGCTCCACCAAGTGGCTGCCGATGAACGATGCTCCGCCGGTGACCAGGACCGCCTGGGCGGAGTAGGCCTCGCTGATCGGACGCCTGAGTTCATCGGAGAGCATCGTGGCGATTCTCGGGCGGCACCAGGGTCGGCGGGTTCGCGTATTTGTGACAGGAGCGTTCCGATCTGGGCGGCCGCCGGAGGTGGCCGGCGTCGGCGACATGGGCGGTCTTCTTGGTGGCCCCCGCGCCGGGATGCGGCACCGTCAGGCCGCAAGGAGGGGCACGGGCGCGCGCGGCGCGCCTGGCCTCGACAAGTGTCGCCCCAGCCCTGAGCGGGACGGGTTCGGGTCCTAGAATCCGGTGGTGGCTTGCACTGCGAAGGGGTGGCCAGGAGCGAATTCCAACGCGTGGCAGGCATCACCGCGCGATGAATACTTGGTCCACCGTCCGGCCGTGGGACCGGCCCCAGCCCGATGACGATGCTCGCGGCGCCCGCCTCTCCAATTAGGCGCCCGATGTGGCTGGTGGTCAACGCGATGAATCGGGTCACCACACGGATCGCGCGGACTGGTCACGGGCCGTTCTCCCTGATCCGGCACGTCGGTCGCCATTCGGGCCGCACCTACGAGACACCAGTGATCCTGGCCCGGGTGCCCGACGGGTTCGTCGCTGAGCTGACCTTCGGCGAGGACGTTAACTGGTATCGCAACATCGTCGCGGCTGGCGGCGGTACCGTCGTCCGCCACGGCAGGGAGTACCGAATCAACGCCATCGAGGCGTGCGATGCGCTCGTCGGCCGCGCGGCCTACTCCCTTCCGTTTCGAGCCATCTTGAAGGCGCTCGGACGCAAGGACTTCCGGCTCCTGCGGTGCGACACCGGGACTCCGCCATCTACTTAAGCCCTAATACGAGAGGACCTGACTACACGGGCTCCCACCTAGCGCCTCCCCCGCCCGGATGGACGCCAGTGGCCGATGAAACCTCGGTCACGCTCGCGGAAGCGGACCGCTGTTCCGCGGGATGTGGACCTCGGCGTGGTTCTGCGCCTCGCTCGGGACCGCGCCGGGGCTCAGGGTAGGGCCGCCTGACCACCGCCAATGTGGACCGCGCGCTCCCCGGCTGTGGTTGTAGAGGACCTGATACTCC
>JASHRA010000088.1 GCA_030038765.1 Candidatus Dormiibacterota bacterium
TGGCTCACCGTGCGCGTGCCCGCGGACCCCGGGCTCGAGATCTTCCTGGAGCAGCCGGGGCCGCCGGTGCAGGACGAGGCCTCGGCGGAGCAGCTCCGCGAGCTGATCGCCAAGGGAGGAATGGGCTTTACCCTGGCCTTCAACACGGACGACTGCCGCGCCCTCTACCAGCAGCTGCGGGAGCGCGGGGTGAGCGACTTCACCCAGGAACCAACCGAGCACGGCTACGGCGTCGACATGGGCCTCCGCGACCCCTTCGGCAACGCCATCCGGGTCCTCCAGCCGGCGGCCGGCCGGCAGCGGAATCGCGACTAGCTGGACCGACCTGGCCGACCCGCAGCGGTGGAGACCCCGCGGTCGGGGCGCCCGGACCCGCTCGGCCGCCGGCTCCGAGAATCCGGCGCGCGGCCGCTCAGCCGGCCCTGCCGGCGCCCCTCTCCAGCCCGTCGATGAAGGCGAGCAGGCCCTGGAAGTAAGTCTCCTGGTCGTCGTACATCGACATGTGGCTGCCGTTGCCGCAGAAGTGGTACTGCCCCTGGGGCAGGAGGCCCGCCATCATCTCCATGTGGGCCGGGTCCATGGTGTCGTGGCGGGCCCCGATGACCAGGGTCGGTACCGCGATCAGGTGGAGGTCGTCGGTGCGGCGCCAGTGCTCCAGGGTCCCCCGCGCGCCCAGCTCGCTCGGCCCCTGCATGGGGACGTAGACCGCGTTGTTCATGTGGGCGAAGCCGCGCACCACCGGCTCCGGCCACTGCTCTGGCGGCATCCGCAGGATGTGGTGCTGGTAGTGGTGCTGGTAGAGCAGCTCGGTGTAGCGCGCTGAGTCGGTCTCCCCGTCGCGTTCCATGCGCTGGATCTCCGCCAGCGCGCCCTGGTCCATGGCCGGCATGAGCCGGGTGCGCGCGTACTCGTTGTATGCGGGGATGCTCGACATCATGTTGGAGATGACCAGTCCCTTGATGTGCTGCTGGTAGCGCAGGGCGTACTCGATGGCGAGGATCCCGCCCCAGGAGTGTCCCAGCAGGTAGAAGCTCTCCGGGCCCAGCTGCAGCGCCTGCCTGACCTGCTCCAGCTCGTCGACGAAGCGGTCGATCTGCCACAGCTCCGGTTCCTCCGGCTGGTCGCTGTAGGCCGACCCCAGCTGGTCGTAGTAGTAGTACTCGACCCCCGCCGCTGGCAGGTAGCTGTCGCAGGCCTCCAGGTACTCGTGGGTGGCGCCGGGGCCGCCGTGGAGCAGGAGCAGCCTCACGCTCGGGTTGTTGCCCACCCGCTTGCACCAGACCCGGAAGCGTCCCTTGGGAGTGGTGATGGGGATCATCTGCGCCCCGCCGCCGAGCACGTCGCTCCGTCCCCTGGAATCGAGGTATGCGCGACCCACCATGTACCTCCTCTCCTCTCGGACCCGGCCGCGGCCGTGAGTGCGCGCCGGGGAGATGGCTGCGGCAACCAGACTAGCGTGCCGGAAGTGGGCGCGGAGGCGGCGCCGGCCGGGGCCCAGGTCAGCGCTGCTTCGCCTTCCTGGCGATGAAGATCAGCTCCTCGTCCTGCTCGATGGTGACGGCGGCGAAGCCCACGGTCTTGAGGCGGGTGAAGAAGGTGCCCGGGTCGACCGGGTTGTAGACGTCACCGCGATGGAAGTCGTGCACCGCCGTCGCCGGCAGCGAGTCGGCTCCGACGAAGACGCCGCCGGGGCGGAGCACGCGCAGGGCCTCGGCCAGGATGCGGTCCTGCTGGGCGACGGTGGGGACGTGGTGGAGCACGGTGAAGGCGCCGACGCTGTCGAAGGAGGCGTCGGGGAAGGGCATCGCCGTCGCGTCCCCCGCCTGGACGCTGACGCCGGCGCCAGCGTAGCGCTCCTCGAGGGCGGCCACCGCCGCCTCGTCGAGCTCGAGCAGGGTCAGGTCGGCGACCAGGTGGCGCAGGTGCTCCGTGGCCGCTCCCGGCCCCGGGCCCACCTCGAGCATGCGCCGGCCCAGGCGCACGCGCTGGCTGATGGGAGCGACGACGTCCTTCCCGATGTAGCGGATCCAGCGATCGCTGGAGCAGAGCCTGGCGTGGTTTCGGTTCATGGGCTTCAATCTAGGCTCGAGGGGGCGGCGGGCCAAGACCGCCAGGCGCCAGCCTCTGTCGCCAAACCGCCGTCGGCACCGCGGACGCCGGCCCGTCCCCACTCCGACCTAAGCTGCCTGCCGATGGAGTGCGAGGAGCGCACGGCTCCGCTCACGGTGGCCATCTTCCCGATGCGGGCGGGGGAGGCCTACGACGCTCACGTCCACCGTGACCATCAGCTCGCCTGGGCCTCGATCGGGGTGCTCAGCGTGGAGACCGACGCCAGTTCCTGGGTGCTGCCCCCGACGCGCGCCCTCTGGATCCCGGCCGGTGTCAGCCACGCCACGCGCGCCTCCGGCAACGCGACCATGCGGAGCGTCTACGTGAGCCCGGGCGGCTGCCCGCTGGACTGGCCGCGGCCGACGGCGGTGGGGGCGACGTCCCTGCTCGCCGAGCTGATCGGTCACCTCCAGGAGGACGGACCCCACGACCAGCGGCGGCAGCGCGCCGAGGCCTTCTTCTTCGACCTGCTGCAGCCGCTCGCCTCCTCGACCATCGAGGTGAGGGTGCCCCTCCACCCGCGGGCGGCCGCCGTGGCCCGGGCCCTGCTGCTGGACCCGGCCGACCGGCGCGACCTGAGCCAGTGGGCGCGCCAAGTCGGCAGCAGCGAGCGCACCCTGGCCCGAGCCTTCGCCGGCATGGGAGTCCCCTTCGGGCGCTGGCGGATCCGCAACCGGCTCCGCTCGGCGCTGCCAGCCCTGGCCGCGGGCGAACCGGTGGCGAGGGTCGCCGAGAGCGTGGGCTACGAGACGGCGAGCGCCTTCGTCGCCGCCTTCCGGGCCGAGACGGGCCTCACGCCGAGGGCCTACTTCGGTGCCCATCCGGGAGCGGCGAGCCTCCCCGACGCGGCCAGCTGACTGGCACCGGAGCGGGACGGGACGCCCGCCCCGGGCCCGAGTTCAGCCGCCGGCGGCGTGGCGCAGGAGGGGAAGGGCGATGTCGTCGACCAGCCGGGTCAGCTCGGCGTCGCTGGGTCGGTGGTGGCGGACCAGGAGTTCGTGGCGGAGCACGGCCTGGGGGACGACCAGGACGTGGGCGGCGATGGGGCGTGGTCCGATCTCGCCCCGGGCGGCGGCGCGGGCGACGATTTCCCGGGTGATGCCGAGCGAGGCGTCGAGGGTGTCCGGGGGCAGATGGTCCAGCTCGGTCGCCAACCCGCTCATGACGTCCGGGCCGATCCGCTCGGAGCGGTCCCGCCACAGGCGAAGGCCGGCCAGCAGGTCATCGCGGAGCGCCCCCGTGTCCGGGAAGTCGTCCGGGCGCAGCGAGGGCGCGTGGGCCCGGAGGGTGGCGAGCACGAGCTGGGCGCGGTGGGGCCAGCGCCGGTAGATGACAGGTCGGCTGGTCCCGGCCCGACGGGCCACGGCGTCGATGGTGAAGGCGGCGTAGCCGACCGCTAGCAGCTCCTCCCAGGCGGCCTCCAGCAGGGCCTCCTCCAGGACCGCGCCGTGGCGGCGCCGCCGGGGCGGCGAGGGCCTCCGCCGGGGCGACGGCCGCTCCGAGGATAGATTCATGCTGATCCTTAGTCTATACTCAACTTTAGATGCATACCGTTTCTTGTGGCACACTGTGAGATCCCAGCGGCCGCTCCCACCGCTGGGCTGGCCCCTGATCCGCCTGGCGCTGGTGTTGGTGCTGGGAGCGCTGGCGCCCCTGCTTGACACGACCATCGCCAGCGTCGCCCTCCACACCCTGGCCGGCCAGTTCCGGGTCAGCGTCTCGTCGGTGCAGTGGGTGACCACCGCCTACCTCCTGGCGCTGGGGGTGGCAGTGCCCCTCAGCGGCTGGGCGACCGAGCGCTTCGGCGACAAGCCGCTCTGGATCGGCTCGCTCATCCTCTTCACCGCCGCCTCGGCGCTCTCGGGCCTGGCCTGGAGCTTCGCCAGCCTGGTCGCCTTCCGCGCCCTGGAGGGCGTCGCCGCCGGCCTGGTCCAGCCCCTGGCCCAGACCATGCTGGTCCGGGCCGCAGGGCGGGAGAGGCTGGGTCGGGTGATCACCATCGTGACCATCGTCACCCTGCTCCCGCCCATCTTCGGCCCGGTGGTGGCGGGCCTGATCCTGGCCAACGCCAGCTGGCGCTGGATCTTCTACGTCAACGTTCCGATCTGCCTCGCCGCCGCCGTGCTGGCCTGGTACTTCGTGCCCCGGCCCCCCGGCCGTGCGGCCGATCTGGCCCCCAAGCGGCTCGACGTGACCGGTCTGCTGCTTCTCAGCCCGTCCCTGGTGGGGATCATCTACGGGCTCTCCCGAGCGGCGACGGGGGAGGGCTTCGCCAGCGTCGACGCCATCGTCCCGCTTGCCCTCGGCGCCGCTCTGGGCGCCGCCTACGTGGCCCACAGCCTCCGACGCCCGGGCCGGGCGCTGGTGGATCTGCGCCTGCTCGCGGCCCGCTCCTTCGCCAGCGCCGGCGGGGTCTTCTTCTTCTCCGGGCTCTCCCTCTACGCTGCCATGTTCCTGCTGCCCCTCTACTACCAGGAGGCGCGCGGCGAGAGCGCCCTCACCGCCGGGCTGCTGCTCGCGCCCCAGGGGTTGGGGGCGCTGCTGAGCCGCCCCGTCGGGGCCTTCGTCGACCGGATCGGCGCCCGCTGGATCGTGCTCGTGGGCACCTGCCTCTGCGCCCTCGGGACCCTGCCCTACGTGTTCGCCGGCCCCCACACCAGCCAGCTGCTGCTGGGCAGCGCCCTGGTCGTCCGCGGCGCCGGCCTCAGCGGCGCCACCATCGCGGTCGTGACCGGCGCCTTCCGCGACGTGCCCCGGCCCAGCGTCCCCGACGCCAGCACCATCACCCGGGTCCTGCAGCAGGTCGGGGGCTCGCTGGGGACGGCGGTGCTGGCGGTCGTGCTCGCCGCCGGGGGTGCCCACACCGCGTCGGCGTTCCACACCGCCTTCGCCTGGGCCGTCGGGCTCAGCGCGCTGGCCCTGGTCCCGGGCCTCCTCATGCCCGGCGCTGGACCGGCGCCCGAACCGGGGTGACCGGGCGCGGCGGACCGGGGCCAGTCGCCTCCTGGCCTCTAGGTTCCGGCTCTAGGGCAGGGCGTAGGCGACCAGCTGCGGGCGGCCCCCGCCCGAGGCGGTCTTGGGTCCTCCGGCCGGCACCAGCACGGTGTCGCCGGCGATGGCGATGGTGGAGTTGGCGGAGGTGGGCAGCGAGCGGCGGTAGACGACGGCACCCGTCTGCAGGTTGAGCGCTACCAGCACCCCGCCGTAGAGGGTCGTGAAGACGAGGTCGTTGGAGACGGTGGCGCCTCCCAGCGGCATGTCCGAGAACTTGGTGTCCCACTCGACCTTGCCGCTGGCGAGGCTGAGCGCCTCCAGCTCGCCGGTGGCCCTGGCGTGAGCGGGTGTGCCCACGTCCGCCCCGGCGACCTCACTCCGGGACTTGAAGCGGAAGGGGAGGTCGACGGTGGCCACGAAGACGCTCCCGTCCGCCACCGCGAGGTTGCTCAGCACGCCGCCCAGGGAGCCCGGCTCGTAGGTGAAGGGGACCTTGGGCGGTCCCTGGCGCTGCAGCAGCCGCCGGGAGTCGGCGTCGTGGCCGTTGTGCCTCCCGACCGGCGTCTTCCAGATGAGGGCGCCGGTGGTGGCGTTCACCGCGTAGACGATGCCCATCTTGCCGGAGCCGATGACGGCGGGAGCGCCGTCGGCGGTGGTCAGGATGGGCGACGTCTCCATGTCGTAGTCCTTGAAGTCGTCGGGGACGCCCTGGAAGTACCAGCGGAGCCGGCCCGTCGCCGCGTCCAGGTTCACGTCGCTGTCCGTGTAGGGCAGCGCCGAGGGGTGCTGGATCGCTGAGGAGAGGGACTGGTAGGGGTTGCCCGTCCCGTAGGTGACCGACCCGTCGGGCGCCACCAGTGGCGTCTCCCAGGCTCCGCCGGCGACGAGGACGCCCTTGTGCGTCTGGCGGACGGTGTTGAAGCGCCAGATGACCTTCCCGGTGGCGGCGCTGAGCGCCATCAGCACCCCACCGTGCGGTCCGGTCCCGAGCGCGCTGGCCAGGTAGACCCGTCCGTCCGCCACCTGGGGCTGGATGCCGAAGGTGCCCTGGTCCTCGGCCAGCAGGCCCCGGTCCACCCAGAGCGGCCTGCCGCTGCTGGCCCGAAGGGCGAAGACGGTCTCGGGCGAGGTGCCGTAGACGATCCCGCCCGAGACCGCCACGCCGTCCGGCCCCAGGCTCTTGGTGAGCGGGGAGTCGACGCGGTACTCCCAGATCAGCCTGCCGCTGCTGAGCGAGAGCGCGTAGACGTTGGCGTAGAGGTCCTGGAGGTACACCACCCCGTTGAGGACGATCGGGCTGGCCGCCAGCGAGCCGAATTCGAGGACGCCCTTGGCCGCCTTGCCCGTGATCCGGTAGGACCAGACCCGCCGGAGGCCGGCGACGTTCGCCGCCGAGATCGTCGACGTCGCCGCGTCGCGCGTGTTGGCGAGGTCGGCGTTGGGGTAGGGCCAGGACGCCGCCGCCTGGGCGCCGACGGTGGCCCCGTGCTCGAGGTTCCCCCAGGCGCCGAGCAGGCCGAGGACGGCGGCGGCGGCGAGCAGGCGCGTCAGTCGGGTCGGGCGGCTGCCCATCGCTTGGGGTCCTCCTGGCGGCCCACGGCCCCGGGGGTGGGGACTCTGCCTCGTCCCCAGACTACCGGGCCGTCTCCCGCGAGGGCCGCCGGGCCTCTTGGGGGCTAGGGATCCGCGCCCGGGTCGAGCCGCTTCCCAGGCTGCCCGGGGCCCTCATGGGGAGGTCACCTGGGAGACCTCCAGGGGGGCCCCGGACACGGCGAAGGTCATGGAGATCTGCCCGGGCCCGGTGTTGGGGAGCTGGACGTCAACGGTCCGCCACCCGCCCTCCCGACCAGGCGCGGGCCTGGAGAGGAGCCGCCTCCAGCCCTTGCCGGCGGTCAGGTAGCGCAGCTGGAAGCCGCCGCTCGACTGCCGATAGCGGAAGCGAAGCCTCGCCCCCGCGGTCACGTCGGCCGCCGGGACGTAGAGCCTGGAGTCCGGGATGTTCGGCTCCATGGTGTAGGTGCCGTTCGTGGGCGCCGGGGCAGTGAAGCCGGGGAAGACCGCCGGGGACACCCTGGTCGATGCCCCGCCGACCGAGTAGATCTTGGTCAACCACTGCGTCCCGTCGACGGTGAAGGCGGCTCGGAGCGGGAAGTCGCGGTCGCCCAGGAACCGGCCCAGGGGGAGCAGCGACAGCACCTGGTCACCTGTCTTCGGGGAGAGGTCCCACTCGGGGATGAGCACCCACTTCACGCCATGGGAGCGGAGATACCGCTCGGTCTCGACGGGAGTGGTGAGGTGGAGCAGTGGCATCGCCTCGGTCCCGTCGAGGTAGAAGAACGACAGGGGGTAGCGGATGTAGTAGGTGCGGTCCTCGAGCGTCGCGACTCGCTGCCCGGGGCGGAGCCGCGCGTTGAGCCACTCCCAGGCCAGTGTGTCGCCGGTGAAGTCGTTCCAGAGCAGCGCCCGGGCCGAGCCCAGATCCTCGACCTCGGCCATGTAGTTCACCGCAGCTGAGGGCAGGTCGTTGGTCCAGACGTCGAACTGTCCTGGGCCGGCGATGGCGAGGGACACGCCGACGACCGCCGATCCCGCGGCGGCCACGAGGAGGGTCAAGGGGATGATCCGCCGCGCGACAGCCCCGGCGACGCCCCGGGAGCTGGTGAAGAGCGCCTTGGCGCCCCGGCCCAGCTGGACCAGCGCCGCTCCGCTGAGCACGGAGGCCACCGCGACCAGGGGCAGCAGGTAGCGGACCCAGTACCAGCCGGGTGCGATCAGCACGGCGGCCATCCCCGCGCATGCGAGCGCCAGCCACCCGGAGCGGCGGTCTCGCTTGACCAGCATCCAGAGCCCGAAGAGCACCCCCGGCACCACTCCAATGGCGAGCAGCGTCGGGTCCGTGAACGCCGTCACCAGCTCGGCGACCCTCAGCGGCACGGGGGAGCCGGTCCAGACACCGAGGGCGCTTCGTGT
>JASHRA010000089.1 GCA_030038765.1 Candidatus Dormiibacterota bacterium
GGGCCGCCGCCGGGGGCGGGGAGGCGCCCCCCTGGGGCCGCAGCTCGCCGTCCTCCACCTGGTAGACGGTGGAGGCCACGGCGGACACGAAGTAGCGGTCGTGGGAGACCAGCAGGACGGCTCCGGGGTAGCCGGCCAGGGCCTCCTCGAGCACCTCCTGGGAGGGGATGTCGAGGTGGTTGGTGGGCTCGTCCAGGAGCAGGCAGTTGGCGTCGTCCATGCCCAGCCGCGAGAGCGCCACGCGTGCCTTCTCGCCCCCTGCCAGGTCGGCCACCCGGCTGAAGGCCCGCTCCCCGCTGAAGAGCATGGCGCCGAGCACGGCGCGCGCCCGCTCGGGGGTGGTCCCGGGATGGTCCGAGAGCAGGTTCTGGAGCACGCTGGCCCCGGGGTCGAGGTCGCCGAAGTCCTGTCGGTAGAGGCGCAGGCGGGCCCGCCCGCCCAGGCTGACGGCGCCGGCGATGGGGGCCAGCTCGCCGACCAGGGTGTGGAGCAGGGTGGTCTTGCCGGAGCCGTTGGCGCCGACGATGGCGACCCGGTCGCCCCGGGCCACGCTGAGGTCCGGGATGCGCAGCAGCGGCTCCCCCTCGCGGCCGCAGACCAGGCCCCGGGTGGAGAGCACGACCCGGGCGCTGGGGGCGGCCTGGAGGGTGAGCCGCATGCGCGCCGGCTCGGTCGGCTCCGGCACCCGCTCCAGGCGGTCCAGCAGCGTCTGCCGGCCCCTCGCCTGGCGCGCCCGCTGGCCCGCCCGGTAGCGGCGGATGTACTCCTCCTCGTGGGCGATGTGGGCCTGCTGCGACTCCCAGCTACGGCGCCAGCGCAGCCGCCGCTCCTGGCGCAGGCGCAGGTAGACGTCGTAGGAGCCCTCGTAGAGCTCGACCCGGCCCGAGCCGACCTCGGCGATGCGGTTGCAGACGCGCTGCAGCAGGCGCCGGTCGTGGGCCACGATGCAGAGGGTCCGCGAGCTCTGGGCCAGGTAGGCCTCGAGCCACTCGATGGCGACCAGGTCGAGGTGGGTGGTGGGCTCGTCCAGGAGCAGCAGGTCGGCCTCCTGGAGCAGGAGCTTGGCCAGCTCCAGGCGCCGCACCTGGCCCACGCTCAGCTCCCGCGGCGAGCGGGCCTGGTCCGTCTCCGGCAGGCCCAGGCCGCCGAGCACGGCCCGGGCCCGGGACTCCAGCTCGTAGCCGCCCAGCCCCTCGTAGGCGGACTGGGCCTCGCCGTAGCGGGCCAGCTGGGCCTCGGTGTCGGGGCCGGGCCGGCTCAGCTGGCGCTCCAGCTCCGCCAGCTGGTCGCGCAGCCGGGAGAGGTCGGTGCGGCTGGCCATGGCCTCAGCCAGGACCGTCTCCGCCACCGGCTGGGGCGACTCCTGGGGCAGGTAGGCGACCAGCACCCGGCCGCTGCGATCGACCCTCCCGGCGGAGGGCGGCTGCTCCCCGGCCAGGAGGCTGAGGAGGGAGGACTTGCCCTCGCCGTTGCTGCCCACCACCCCCAAGCGGTCTCCCGGCTCGAGGCGCAGGTCGAGCTCGGCGAAGACGCGGCGGTCGCCGTACTCGACGGCGACGCCGGCGCAGCTGATCAGCGCCATCGCCGCCCGGGGGCCCGGGGCGCCGGCTGCGATACTCGGGGCGTGCCCCAGTTCGAGCTGAAGGCCCCCTTCACGGCCACCGGCGACCAGCCCCAGGCGGTGGACCGGCTCCGGGCCGGCCTGGAGCGGGGCGACCGGCACCAGGTGCTCCTCGGCGTGACCGGCAGTGGCAAGACCTTCACCATCTCCGCGCTGCTGGCGCAGGTCCAGCGCCCGGTGCTGGTCCTGAGCCCCAACAAGACTCTCGCGGCCCAGCTCTGGGCCGAGTTCAGAGCGTTCTTCCCCGACAACGCCGTCGAGTACTTCGTCTCCTACTACGACTACTACCAGCCCGAAGCCTACATTGCCCGCACCGACACCTACATCGAGAAGGACTCCTCCCGGAACGAGGAGATCGACCGCCTCCGCAACGCCGCCACCCGCTCGCTCCTGACCCGCCGGGACGTGATCGTGGTCGCGTCCATCTCCTGCATCTACGGCATCGGCTCGCCCGAGGACTACCTCGGGGAGTCGGTGCAGCTGCACCGGGGCGAGAGCTGGCGCCGAGACATCCTGCTGCGCAAGTTCGCCGACCTGCAGTACGCGCGCAACGACCTCGACTTCGGGCGCAGCCGCTTCCGGGTCCGGGGCGACGTGGTCGACATCCAGCCCGCCTACGAGGAGATCGCCACCCGGGTGGAGTTCTTCGGCGACGAGGTGGAGCGGATCGTCGACTTCGACCCCCTGACCGGCGAGATGCTGGGGGAGCGGGAGGAGCTCTCCGTCTTCCCCGCCTCCCACTACGTCACCCCGCGGGACAAGCTGGAACGCGCCCTGCGGGCGATCGAGGAGGAGCTGGAGTGGCGCTCCGCGGAGCTGGAGCGCGGGGGCCGTCTCCTGGAGGCGCAGCGGCTCCGCCAGCGCACCAACTTCGACCTCGAGATGCTGCGTGAGACCGGCACCTGCGCCGGGGTGGAGAACTACTCCCGCCACCTGAGCGGCCGGCGCGAGGGGGAGCGCCCCTACACCCTGATGGACTTCCTGCCCGAGGACACCCTGGTCGTCATCGACGAGTCCCACGTGGCCGTGCCCCAGATCGGCGCCATGTACGGTGGCGACCGCTCCCGCAAGATCCCCCTCGTCGAGTACGGCTTCAGGCTGCCCTCGGCCCTGGACAACCGCCCCCTCACCTTCGCCGAGTGGGAGGCCTCGGTGCACCAGCTGGTCTACGTCTCGGCCACCCCCGGCCCCTACGAGCTGGAGCGGGCCGCCCAGGTGGTGGAGCAGCTGATCCGACCCACCGGCCTGCTGGAGCCGACGGTCGAGGTGCGCCCCTCCAAGGGCCAGGTGGACGATCTCCTGGCCGAGATCCGGCGCACGGTCGCGGCCGGCGAGCGCTGCCTCGTGACCACGCTCACCAAGCGCATGGCCGAGGACCTCACCGACTACCTGCGCGAGGCCGGGGTCAAGGTCCAGTACCTGCACTCCGACGTCGACACCCTGGAGCGGGTGGAGATCATCCGCGACCTCCGCCTCGGGGTCCACGACGTGATCGTCGGCATCAACCTGCTGCGCGAGGGCCTGGACCTGCCCGAGGTCAGCTTCATCGGCATCCTGGACGCCGACAAGGAGGGCTACCTGCGCAGCCAGCGCTCCCTGATCCAGACCTCGGGGCGGGCCTCGCGCAACGTCCACGGCCACGTCGTGATGTACGCCGACCGGACCTCGGAGGCGATGGAGCAGGCGATCGCGGAGACGGGCCGCCGGCGCGCCATCCAGGAGGCGTACAACCGCGAGCACGGGATCACCCCGGCCAGCATCGTCAAGGCGGTGCAGAAGCAGGAGATGGGGCGCGCCGAGCTCCAGGAGGCGGCCGCCGAGTTCCAGGAGGCGGTCGGGCTGCCTCCCGACCAGCTGTTGCGCCTGACCCTGGAGGTGGAGAAGGCGATGCGCAAGGCGGCCGCCAGCCTCGACTTCGAGCGGGCGGCGCAGATGCGCGACCGGCTGGTCGAGCTGCGCCGCATGCAGGGGCAGGGGGAGGGCGCCCCCCCGGCCCGGGCGCGACGGCCCCGGCGGGTGCGCTCGGGACCTTGAGCGGCCCCCGGGCGGGCCCGGGAGCGCAGACTCTAGGTTGGTCGGCGGCGCGCCCACAGGAGGTGGTGAGAGATGGTGGTGAGGACCGGTCGGGCCAGCTGGCTGCCCAGCGAGCACGGCGGGGGCGGGGAGATCCACGGTGAGAGCGGAGCCCTGGACGCCCCCTACAGCCGGGGCTCGCGCTTCGAGTCGGACCCGGGGACCAATCCCGAGGAGCTGATCGGGGCCGCCCACGCCGCCTGCTTCAACATGGCCCTGTCCGGGGCCCTGACCCGGGCCGGGCACCCGCCCACCCGGCTGGAGACGTCGGCGGCGGTGACCCTGGAGAAGGACGGGCCCGGCTTCCGCATCACCAGCATCCGGCTCAGCACCGTGGCCGAGGTGCCCGGCATCGAGGAGCGGGACTTCGAGGCCGAGGCCCACCAGACCAAGCTCAACTGCCCCGTCTCCAAGGCCCTGGCCGGCACCGACATCTTCCTCGAGTCCAAGCTGCTCTAGCGTCCCGCGCTCCCGGCCCCGGCCGCAGAGGCCGGGGCCGCGGACTGGGTAGGCTAGTTCCGGATGCCAGCGGCGCAAATCTCCATCCGTGGGGCCCGGGAGCACAACCTGCGCAACCTGGACCTCGACATCCCGAGGGACCGGCTCACCGTGATCACCGGTCTCAGCGGCTCCGGCAAGTCCTCGCTCGCCTTCGACACCCTCTACGCCGAGGGCCAGCGGCGCTACGTGGAGTCCCTGTCCGCCTATGCCCGCCAGTTCCTGGGGCAGATGGAGAAGCCGGACGTGGACCACATCGACGGCCTCTCCCCGGCCATCTCCATCGACCAGCGGGGGGCGGGCCGCAACCCGCGCTCGACGGTGGCCACGGTCACCGAGATCTACGACTACCTGCGCCTGCTCTACGCCCGGGTGGGGCACCCCCACTGCCCGCGCTGCGGGCGGGAGATCTCCAAGCAGACGGTGGAGCAGATCGCGGACCAGGTGGCGGCCCTGCCCCGGGGCAGCCGGGTCATGGTCATGGCCCCGCTGGTGCGGGGCCGCAAGGGCGAGCACCAGGCCGTCTTCGAGCTGGCCCGGCGCCAGGGCTACGTCCGGGTCCGCGTCGACGGCGCCATCCACACCCTGGACCAGGTGCCGGAGCTGGACAAGCGCTACAAGCACTACGTCGAGGTGGTGGTGGACCGCCTGGTGGTGGAGCCGGAGTCCCTCTCCCGGCTCCGCCAGTCCTGCGAGCAGGCATCGCAGCTCTCCGGCGGCACCGTCCTGGTGGTGCCGGCCGAGCCCGGCGAGGGACGGGAGGAGATGCTCTTCTCGGAGCAGTTCGCCTGTGTCTACGACGGGCTCTCCATGGAGGAGCCGCAGCCGCGCAACTTCTCCTTCAACAACCCCCACGGCGCCTGCCCCGACTGCACCGGGCTCGGGGCCCGGCTCGAGGTCGACCCCGAGGCCCTGGTCTCCGACCCGGGGCGCTCCCTGGCGGAGGGCGCCGTCTCGGGCTGGAGCTGGGGCCCGGCGCAGCAGTGGCTGGACGAGCTGGTGGAAGCGGTCGCGCGCCAGGAGGGCGTCCCCCTGGACCGGCCCTGGAGCCGGCTGCGCCAGACCCAGCGCGACCTCATCCTCTACGGGCTCCCGGCGGGGGAGACGGTGCCGATGCGCTTCCGCAGCCACAGCGGCCGCGTGCACCAGTACCAGGCCAAGTTCGAGGGCGTGATCCCCAACCTGGAGCGGCGCTACCGCGAGACCGAGTCGGAGGCGGTGCGCGAGGGGATCGAGAAGCTGATGATGCAGCGCCCCTGCCCCACCTGCCGGGGCAAGCGGCTGCGGCCCGAGTTCCTGGCCGTGACCGTGGCCGGGATCGGGATCATGGACCTCTGCGCCCAGTCGGTCGACGAGGTCCGCGAGACCATCGCCCGCTGGCGCCTCTCGGAGCGCGAGGAGCTGATCGCGGGCCGGATCATCAAGGAGATCCGGGAGCGGGTCGGCTTCCTCTACGACGTGGGCCTGCAGTACCTGACGCTGGACCGCTCCGCCGTCTCCCTCTCCGGCGGCGAGGCGCAGCGGATCCGGCTCGCCACCCAGATCGGGAGCCGGCTCACCGGCGTGCTCTACATCCTCGACGAGCCCAGCATCGGACTCCACCAGCGCGACAACGACAAGCTCCTGGCCACCCTCTACCGGCTCCGTGACCTGGGCAACACCCTGGTCGTGGTGGAGCACGACGAGGAGACCATCCGCAGCGCCGACTTCATCGTCGACATGGGCCCGGGCGCGGGCGAGCACGGCGGCGAGGTGGTGGCGGCGGGAACCCTGGAGCAGCTCCTGGAGAGTCCCCGCTCCCTCACCGCCCAGTTCCTCCGCGGCGAGCGCCGCATCGAGGTGCCGCCGCGGCGACGCCACTCCGGGCGCAGCCTGGTGGTGCGCGGGGCCCGGGCCAACAACCTGCGCGACCTCGACGTACCCTTCCCGCTGGGCTGCTTCATCGGCGTCTCCGGCGTCTCCGGCTCGGGCAAGAGCACGCTCGTCAACGACATCCTCTACCGGCGCCTGGCGCAGCACTTCTACGGCGCCAAGCAGCGGCCCGCCGAGCACCGCCGCATCGACGGGCTGGAGCTGATCGACAAGGTGGTGGACGTGGACCAGGCCCCCATCGGGCGCACGCCGCGCAGCAACCCCGCCACCTACACCGGCGTCTTCACGCCCATGCGCGAGCTCTTCGCCCAGCTGCCCGAGGCCCGGGTCCGCGGCTACAAGCCGGGCCGCTTCTCCTTCAACGTCCGGGGCGGCCGCTGCGAGGCCTGCGAGGGCGACGGCCTGATCAAGATCGAGATGCACTTCCTGCCCGACATCTACGTCACCTGCGAGGTCTGCAAGGGCCGCCGCTACACCCAGGAGGTGCTGGAGGTCCGCTTCAAGGACCACTCCATCGCCGACGTGCTGCAGCTCTCGGTGGAGGAGGCGCTCCAGCTCTTCCGCAACCAGCCCAGCATCGCCCGCCGGCTCCAGACCCTGGTCGACGTCGGTCTCGGCTACGTGCGCCTGGGACAGCCGGCGACCCAGCTCAGCGGGGGCGAGGCGCAGCGGGTCAAGCTCGCCAGCGAGCTCTCCCGGCGCAGCAGCGGCAGCTCCTTCTACATCCTCGACGAGCCGACCACGGGGCTGCACTTCGCCGACATCTCCAAGCTGCTGCAGGTGCTGCACCGGCTGGTGGACCAGGGCAACACCGTGGTCGTCATCGAGCACAACCTGGACGTGCTCAAGTCCGCCGACTGGATCATCGACCTCGGGCCCGAGGGCGGCGCCGGGGGCGGCGAGGTGGTGGCCCAGGGCACGCCCGAGGAGGTCGCCCGCGAGCCCCGCTCGGCCACCGGCCGCTACCTGGCCCCGCTGCTGGAGCGGGCCCGGCGGCCGCTGCCGGCG
>JASHRA010000090.1 GCA_030038765.1 Candidatus Dormiibacterota bacterium
GGCGGCCGCTGGCCCGGGCCCGCGCGTCCAGCTGCAGCAGCCGCCGCTGGACGTAGCGGATGCCGAGCCAGCGCAGTGGCTCCGGCTCCCAGGGGCGCCAGCGCCAGTTCACCACCGGCAGCCGGGTCAGCTCCGAGGGATCGCCCAGGATGAGGTCGGCGGCGATGCGGCCGAAGAGGTTGGAGGGGCCGACCCCGGTGCCGGTGTACCCCCCCACCACCAGCAGGTGGCGGTCGCGCCAGTAGCGGACGCTGGGGTGGTAGTCGCGGGGCGTGCCCAGGGCCCCGGACCAGGCGTGGCTGTAGCCGACCTGGCGCAGCACCGGGAAGAGCCGGCGCCCGGTCTCGCGCAGCATCTCGTAGATGGCGGGCGAGCCGTTGTGGTCGGGGCCCAGCCGGGAGCCCAGCCGGTAGGGGGCGCCCCGGCCCCCGACCAGGATGCGGCCGTCGGCGGTGCGCTGGAGGTAGAGCACGGAGAGGCGGAAGTCGGTCAGCAGCTCGCGCCCGGCCCAGCCGACCTGCTCCCAGTCGGCCTCCGTGAGCGGGTTGCTGAGCACGATGGAGGAGGTGATCGGCACCAGCTGGCGGTGGAAGCCCGGGAGCTGGCCCAGGTAGGCCTCGCAGCAGAGCACCAGCTCGCGCGCGCTGAGCCGCCCGGAGGCGGTGCTGAGGCTGGGCCTGGCCCCGCTGGAGACACTCTCCACCCGGCTCCGCTCGTGGATGGTGGCCCCCATCGCCTCCACCGTGCGGGCCAGGGAGCGCACCAGCTTGCCGGGGTGGAGCACGGCCGCCTCCGGCGAGAGGATGGCCCCCCGGGCGCCGGGGATGCGCACCCGCTGGGCCAGCTCCTCGGGATCCAGCCAGCGCTTGGATTCGCCGCCCACCCCCTGGGCCAGCTCCCGGGCCGCGGCCATCAGGCCCTGCTCCTGCTCCGGCCCGACCGCCACCGCCAGGCTGCCGGAGCGCTGCAGGTCGCAGTCGATGTGGTGCTCGGCCACCACCCGCTCGATCTCGGCGAGGGTCTGGCGCTGGGCCGCCCGCATGGCCGAGGTCTGGGCCAGGTCCCAGCTCCGCCGGAGCGTCTGCTGGTTGCCCAGGCGCCCGCTGCAACCGCCCCCGTTGCGCCCCGAGGCGCCGAAGCCGGCCACCTCCGCCTCCACGATGGTGACGCGCAGGTGGGGGTCGGCGCGGAGCAGGTAGTAGGCGGTCCAGAGGCCGCTGAAGCCGGCCCCCAGGATGGCCACGTCGGCGCTCTGCGAGCCCTCCAGCGGGGGCCGGGGGCCGAGGTCGTCGCCGCAGGTCTCGAGCCAGAAGCTCTGCTGCCGGGGATCGAGGGCCGGCGCCCTCACCGGCGCCCGGGGAGACCCCCCGAAACGGGCCCGGGGATCATCCCCGGGCCCGCCGGGGGGCGGGGCTGGTGGTGGCTCGCGGTGGCCTCAAGAGATCCGCCACTGCTCGGGCACGAAGCCGACGTAGACGCTCTGCGCGGAGGCCCCCTTCAGCTTCTTGCTGATGGCCGAGATCTGGTAGGGCGAGGAGGGCAGCCAGATGCCGGGCAGCTGCTTGGCCAGGTAGTTCTCGTAGACGTGCATCGGGCCCAGCCCGGAGGTGCTGTGGGTGCGGGCCACGTTGGCGTCGTTGGTGGCGTTGCTGTAGCTGCCCGCGTTGAAGGCGCCGCCGGTGGTGAAGATGGGGTCGCCGGTGGGCTCGTTGTCGGGGGTGTAGTAGATGGAGGGGCTGCCCCAGAGACCCATCTGCCAGCCGCAGTCGACCTTGGTGGTGGGGTCGCAGGTGTTGACGTTGTCGAAGACGTCGGCCTGGGGCTCCTGGTGCAGGGTGAGGTGGACGCCGACCTGGCTGAAGGCCGACTGCACCGCCTCCATCTCGTTGTCGACGACGACCTGGCCGCTGGGGTAGAGGGCGGTGAAGTCGAGGGTCTGGCCCTGGCTGATGCCGGCGCCGCACTCGTTGGCAGCGGTGCCCGGCCGGGCGCAGTGGGCGACGCCGCTGGCGGGCAGGTCCCAGCCGTGGCTGGTCATGAGCTGGCGCGCCTGCTTGACGTCGTAGGGGTAGGGGTTGGTCGCCTCCTGGCTGGAGGCGAAGGAGTTCTTGGGCACGACCGGGACCGGCCCGTAGGTGGGCACGGCGTAGCCGTGGAAGATGTCCTTGATGTACTCGGGCTCGTTGATCACGTGCTGGAGCGCCTGGCGGAAGTAGAGCTGGCGGAAGACGGCGGCCGCCTCCGGGTTGGCGTAGTTGAGCCACATCCAGGTCACGCCGAAGGCGGTCCAGGGGTCGATGTCGTAGCCCTTGGACTTGATGTAGCTGGCCTGGTTGATGTCCTCGACCGGGATGTAGCCGTAGGTCAGCTCACCGCTGCGCAGGGCGTCGAACTCCGCCTCGTCGCTGGTGAAGGGGACCATGGTGAACTTGGCCACGGTGGCGTGGTAGGGGCCGCTGTAGCTGGGGTTGGGGACGAACGTCGCCTCGCCCGTGCTGGCGGCGAAGGAGGACATGCGCCAGGGGCCGTCGACCACCTTCCACAGCGGGTTGGTGCCGTACTGGGCCGGCTCCTGGGCCTGGTCGTTGAGGAAGTTGTAGACCGCCTGCGAGCCCTGCGTGGTCTCGTCGTAGTTGCCCACCGCGCCGGTGCTGGAGGTCTTGTCCCAGGCCTGCTGGGGCATGGGGATGATCAGGCTCAGCTGGTTGTAGAGGATCCAGTTGGAGCTGTAGGCCTGGTTGAAGTTGAGGACGAACGTCTTCGGGTTGGGGGCCGAGTAGCTCACCACCGAGTCCGGGATCTGGCCCGGCTGGTAGTTGCCGAAGTCGGCCTTGTTCGCCTCCAGGATGTTCCACCAGAAGAGGATGTCGCGGCTGGTGACGGGCTGGCCGTTGGACCAGCGGTAGGACTTGAGGGTGATGGTGAAGGTCTTGCCGCCGTTGGAGACGACCGGCAGCTTGGCCAGGCTCAGCTTGGTGTTGACCGTGGCCTGGTCGCCGACCCCGAACCAGTAGAGGGGCCGCCACATCATGTAGATGGCCTGGAAGTTGGCCACCGAGGTCTGGGAGGCGGGGGCGAAGGGGAAGATGTAGGTGACGGGAGCCCCGGGGAGGTCGGCGAAGGTGACGCTGCCGCTGGGCTTCTGGTTGGCCAGGGGCCGGGCCGCGGCGGCGGCGCCGCCCGCGGTGAGGGCCAGGGTGAGCAGGCCGACCAGGGTCACCAGCACCCGCGCCAGGCCCAGCTGGCCCCGGCGCCTGCGCGCGCGAAACGCGTCGGACTCTCCCATCTCGCTCTGCCCTCCCGAGTCGGCCGCGCTGCCCTGGCCGGCGGCCCGCTGCCACGTCCGGCGGTTGTATCAAGGCGGCGTGGATACTGTCAACAACATTCATGCCGGGGGCGCCGGCCGCGCCCCCGGGCTTCCCAGGACGCGGCCGGAGGGGCACAATCCCCCTGAGCGTCCGCTCCAGGGAGGACCCGCGCCAGCTTGAACACGGCGCCCGAGCGGGGCCCGCGCCGGCGTCGGCAGCGGGCTCCCGAAGAGGTGGGGGGGAGCGGTCAGCTGCTCCTGCTGCGGCCCTCGCGGCTGATGGAGCCGATCGCGGAGCAGCTGCGGGCGCTGATCATCTCCGGCGTGCTGGCGCCAGGGAGCCCGCTGCCCCAGCAGGAGCTGGCCGAGCGCCTGGCGGTCAGCCGCACCCCGCTGCGCGAGGCGCTCCTGGCGCTGGAGCAGGAGGGGCTGGTCGAGAGCGCCGCCGGGGGCGCCACCCGGGTGGTGCAGCTGACCCAGCGCTCCGTGCTCCAGGCGCTGCGGGCGCGGGGGGTGCTGGACGGGATGGTGGCGCGGCTGGCCGCCGCCCAGGGCCTGGAGCCGGAGCAGGCGGCGCGCCTGCGCCGCCTGCTCGGCGAGATGCGCAGCGCGCTCCGGGAGCACCGCCCGGAGTCCTACCAGCTGGCCTGCACCGACTTCCACCTGAGCCTCCTGGGGACGGTCCGGAACCGCTGGCTCGACCAGTTCTCGACCCTGGTACGGATCTCGGCCCAGGCCACCTTCCAGCGCCTCCGCCACCACCCCCTGCACCTGCGCCGCTCGGTGACCGACCTGGAGGCGATGCTGCGGGCCATCCAGCTGGGCGACGCCGACGCCGCCGAGCGCGCCGCGCGGAGCCACATGGAGCGGGTCCTGGACCACTGGGAGACGGGCCACGAGAGCACCGACGAGGAGGCGCCGGACCCCGCCTTCGCCCGTTCCGGGAGCGCCCCCGCCGCCGGCTCGCGCTTCACTGGGCAGGGTGGGGACCTGCTTTAGCCCGCCCGGCGCGGCCCCGGGGCGCGCCGGCGCCGGAGCGGAGGAGGTGAGGCCTGTGCCAGTCGAGGTCCGAGATCGCGTTGCGGAACGGGGTTCCGGCGCTGAGCTCGTCTGAGCCGGCGGCCCGCTCCCCCCTGTCGCCCGCGGCCGCCGTGGCCAGCCGGCCCGAGCAGCTGCCGGTCACGGTGGTGCTGAGGCCGATCGCGTCCGGGCTCCCCTTCGGCTTCTTCGCCCTGGTGGTGGCGGCCGCCCTGGTCGGGGCCGAGGCGCTCGGCTTCCTGCCCCAGAGCGCCACCGCCGCCGTGGGCCTGCTGCTCCTGCCGACCGCCCTGCTGCAGCTGGTGGGCGGGGTCTTCTCGGTCCTGGGACGGGACGTGATCTCGGCCACCCTGATGCTGACCTTCTCCGGCGTCTGGCTGGGGACGGCGCTGGTCTACCTCGCCCACCCACCGGACGGCCTGGCCGTGCTCGGCGTCTGGTACCTGGCCCTGGCCCCGGTGATCGGCTGCCTCATCGTCTCCGCCACCAAGAAGCTGGCCCTCTCCTTCGTCCCCATGGTCGGGCTGCCCACCTTCCTCGTCACCGGGATCTGGCTGGAGGTGGGCGGGCGGCCCCTGGCCACGGCGGTCGGGGTGCTCTCCCTGGTCTTGGCCCTGGCCGGCCTCTACGCCGCCCTCGCCCTCCTGCTCGAGGACGCCCGCCGCCGCACCGTCCTCCCCACCCTGCGCCGGGACGCCATGCGGACCGCCTTCACCGGCGACTTCTCCGCCCAGCTGGAGCAGCTGGAGCACGAGGCGGGCGTCCGGCGCTACCTCTGAGCGGCGTCGCCCACCGGCCCCTGGCCTCCTTCCCATCGGCCCCGGCGCCCCATCTCCGGCGCCCCAAATATCATGCGGCTCAGGTGCTCCGCGCTCGGCAGGAGGTGAGCTGATGGCCCGCGACGTGGACGGATACGGCGAGGCGCCCGGAGACCGCAGCCTGAGCCGCCTGCTCACCGAGCTGCGCGAGCTGGACCGCTCCGGTGTGGAGCGGATCCACCATGGCTGGGACCGCGGCCTGGGGCGGGAGAAGGCGGACCGCTACCGCTCCGCCGAGCAGTCCGGGCTGGAGCAGGTGGAGAAGGCGGGCCGCCAGGAGGACTGGGCGCGGGCACAGGAGCAGGTGCTGGCCCTGACCCAGGGGGAGGGGGCCCTCACCAGCTGGCGCTCGGAGCCGCCCGAGGTCCAGGCGGTGGCCGAGCGGGCCGCCCTGGGGGCGGCGCTGGCGCTGGTGGCCGGCGACCCGCTGGGACAGCAGGAGCGGCGCGCCCTGCTGGCGCCCGCGGCGGCGGCGCTGCCCTGGCTGCTGGAGGAGACCGACCCCGCCTGAGCCGCCGGGGCGGGCCTCAGGCCGGGGACGAGACCCGCAGCCCGATCGCCGCCGCGGCCTCGACCATCCGGCGGTCGTAGGTGACGAGGACGCCCAGCTGCTCCCCGAGCGCCAGCGCCGACGAGAGGTGGATCGCGTCCAGCGAGCGCATCCGGCGCGGCTCCAGCGCCGCCGCGCGGTCGAGCAGCTCCTGGTCCACGCGGATGACGTGGACGTCGGCCAGCAGCTGCCTGGCCGTCGCCAGCAGGGCGGGGACGCCCGAGCGGGCCACGGTGCGCAGCAGCTCGACGGTGATGATGGCAGAGGCGGCGCGGCGGGGCCAGTGGCCCAGTTCGGCCCGCAGTGCCGCCGTCTCCGCTTCGGCGAGCACCAGCTTGACCAGTGCCGAGGTGTCGACGTAGGCGACGTCAGCGCTCATCGCTGCGCAGCTCGGCCAGCAGTTCCGAGAGCAACGGCCAGCCCGGCCGCCGCTCCGCCGGCGCGACCTCCAGCAGGTCCCCTTGGGCCGGGCTGGCCTTGCCCTCGGCCAGTAGCCGGTCCAGCGCGTCCTGACCCGGCGAGACCGGCACCATGCGCAGCACGGGGCGGCCGTGGTTGGTGACCTCCACCGTCTGGCCCGCCTCCACCTGGCGCGCCAGCTCGCTGGCTCGCTGCCGCAGCTCCCTGATGCCCACGGTCAACATGACTACAAAGTAGCACAAACTAGGTGCCCAGGCGTCTACCGGGCGGGAGCAGCACTTGAGGGAGATACCTCGCATTCAGAGGTAAAATCCGGAGGTGGCAGACCTCCTCCCCGAAGCCGCTGAGGCCGGCCCCGGGCCGGGCGGGGGTGAGCCCTCCAGCTCCGAGCTGGCGGAGTCGCTGCTGGACCTGATCTCGGCCGTGCGGCGGGGCATCCGCCGCTCCGGCGGGCGGCCCGCCGTCTACGCCTCCCTCACCGGCGCCCAGCTGGAGCTGGTGCGCCAGCTGCGCCGCCACCCGGAGACCTCGGTGGCGACGCTGGCGCTGGCCCTGGGGGTCGCGCCCAACACGGTCAGCAGCCTGGTCCGCGAGCTCAGCGACCGGGGCCTGCTGCTGCGCGGGACCGATCCCTCGGACCGGCGCGTGGCCCGGCTCAGCCTGACCCCGGCCATGCGCGAGGGTGCCGAGGCCTGGCACGACCAGCGTGTCGCCACCCTGGCCCGCGCGCTCCAGCGTCTGGGCCAGGGCGAGCGCTCCCAGCTGATCGCCGCCCTGCCCGCCCTGGGCCGGCTGGAGGCGGAGCTGGAAGCGGGGAGGGCGGGCTGATGGCGCGGGCCCCCGAGGAGGTCGCGGTCCCGGCCTGGGCCGCGGGGCCCGAGGGGGGTCCCGCCGCCGTTCGCTGCCGCTCCCTCACCTACCGCTTCGGCGATCACGTCGCGGTCGACGCCATCGACCTCGAGGTGGAGCCGGGCGAGGTCTTCGGGCTGCTCGGCCCCAACGGGGCCGGCAAGACCACCACCATCCGCGTCGTCAACACGCTGCTCCCGATTGCCGCCGGCCGGGTCAGCGTCTTCGGCATCGACGTCCATCGCTCCCCCATGGCGGTCCGCCGCCTGCTCGGCTACGTCCCCCAGCAGCTCTCCATCGAGGCCGCCCTCACCGGGCGGGAGAACGTGGGCTGGTTCGCCCGCCTCTTCGACGTGCCCCGGCGGGAGCGCTCGGCGCGGGTCGGGGCGGCGCTCCAGCTGATGGGGCTGGCCGAGGCCGCCGACCGGCTGGCCGGCACCTACTCGGGGGGCATGGTGCGGCGCCTGGAGCTGGCCCAGGCACTGGTCAACCGGCCCGCCCTGCTGATCCTCGACGAGCCCACCGTGGGGCTCGACCCGATCGCGCGCGACGGGGTCTGGCAGCGGGTCGAGGAGCTGCGCCGCTCGACCGGGATGACGGTCCTGCTCACCACCCACTACATGGAGGAGGCGGACGCCCTCTGCGACCGGGTGGCGCTCATGCACCTGGGGCGGATCCGGGCCCTGGGCACGCCCCAGGAGCTGAAGGCGGAGCTGGGGGAGGGGGCCACCCTGGAGGACGTCTTCCGCCGCTGCACCGGCGGCGAGCTGGACCAGGAACAGAGAGGAGGCCTGCGTGCCATCCGCAGCACTCGACGCACCGCCAGCCGCCTCAGCTGAGCTGCGCGCCGCTCCCGCCTACCGCGGCTGGGCGCGCTTCCCCAGCCGGGTCGGGACCTTCTGCCTGGTCGAGCTGCAGAAGCTGCGCCACGACCGCACCGAGCTCCTCACCCGGGCGGTCCAGCCGGTGCTCTGGCTGGTCGTCTTCGGCGAGACCTTCAGCCGCATCCACGCCATCCCCACCGGCCACGTCCCCTACCTCGACTACCTGGCCCCGGGCGTGATCGCCCAGTCCGGCCTCTTCGTCGCCATCTTCTACGGCATCCAGATCATCTGGGAGCGCGACGCCGGGGTCCTGACCAAGCTCCTGGTCACGCCCACCCCGAGGGCGGCCCTGATCCTGGGCAAGGCCTTCGCCGCCGGCGTGCGCGCCATGGCCCAGGTGGTGGTGGTGCTGCTCGTCTCCCTGCTCCTCGGGGTCTCTCTCACCCACGACCCGCTGCAGCTGCTGGGCGCCTTCGCCGTGGTCATGATGGGCTCCGCCTTCTTCGCCTGTCTCTCCATGACCGTGGCCGGCCTGGTGCTGAAGCGGGACCGGCTGATGGGCATCGGCCAGATGATCACCATGCCCCTCTTCTTCGGCTCCAACGCGCTCTACCCGGTCAGCATCATGCCCGGCTGGCTGCGGGCGCTGAGTGCCGTCAACCCCCTCAGCTACGAGGTGGACGCCCTCCGCGGGCTGCTCATCCACCAGCCCTCGCACCTGGGGCTGGACTTCGGCGTCCTGGCCCTGGCCGTCGCCGTCGGCGTCACCGCCGCCAGCCTCCTAGTGGGCCGGCTCTCGCGCTGAGCCGGCCCGAAGCGGGCTCGTCCGGCGGCTACCATGGCCCCGGCTGGCGTCCACAGGCGGGAGGGAAGGGGTGGCCAAGGTGGCGCGGATCGCCTACCGGAATCCCTACTACGACGGGCAGCTGGTCCGGACCCTGGCCGCCGCCCGCGTCGGCTCCGCCGACCTGGGCGAGGCCATGGCCACGGCGCGCCGGGTCGGCCGCCTCGACGGCGACCGATGGCACCGGGCCTGGTCGGAGACGGCGGCGGCCGCCGTCCGGGCCGGGGAGCAGGCCCGGGGCAGGGGCCAACGGCTCAGCGCCTGCCGCGCCTTCCTCCGCGCCAGCGAGTACTACCGGCAGGCCTACTACTTCATCCGCAGCGACCTCGCCGACAGCCGCCTCAGGGCCGACTACCGCGGCCACGTCGAGAGCTTCGGGGCGGCCGCCCAGCTGATGCAGCGGCCGGCGGAGCAGGTCTCCATCCCCTACCAGGGAGCCACCCTCAAGGGCTACTGGTTCGTGGCCGGCGGCTCCGACCAGGCCCGGCCCACGGTCCTGCTCCCCTGCGGCTACGACTCGACCGCCGAGGCCGGCTGGGTCGACGTGCCCGACGCCCTGGAGCGGGGCTACAACGCGCTCTGCTTCGAGGGCCCGGGGCAGGGACAGGCCCTGCTGGAGCAGGGGCTGCACCTGCGCCCCGACTTCGAGGCCGTGCTCACGCCGGTCGTGGACTGGGTCCTGGGCCGGCCCGAGGCGGACCCCGCGCGCCTGGTGCTGGTGGGCCGCTCCTTCGCCGGTTACCTGGCCCCTCGGGCGGCCGCCTCCGAGCACCGCCTGGCGGCCCTGGTCTGCGACCCGGCCCAGCCGGACATGGCGGCGCACCTGCCGAGCGGCCCGGCGGCGCGGCTCCTGCTCCCCCTGGCCTCGGCCCAGGCCCGCGTCAGCGCCGGCCGGGCCGAGTTCTTCGGCTCCCGGATGGCCGCCCACGGCGTGAGCTCGGTGCCCGCCTACGTCGACGAGCTGCGCCGCTTCAACATGCTCGACCGGGCCGCCGAGATCCGCTGCCCGACGCTGGCCGTGGAGTGCGAGGGCGACTTCGCCGGCGGCGGTGGCAAGGCCCTGTGCCGCGCCATCGGCGCGCGCGCCTCCCTGATCCAGCTGAGCGCCGCCCAGGGCGCGGCCGGCCACTGCGCCGGCCTGGGCCAGGAGGTCTGGGCCGAGGCCGTCTACGGCTGGCTGGACGGGGTGCTGAGCTGACCGCTACCCTGGACGCGATATAGCGTGATAGTATTGACGCGTCATATCGTGTAGCCGGAGGGTCGCAGATGCCGGAGTGGCTGGTCGATGGAGATCGGACGATCGACTTGGAGGAGCCGCCGCGCGAGCTCGAGGTGGCCATCGTGGCGGGCCAGCTCGAGGTGCGGGGCGGGGAGGGGGCGGGCGTTCTCAGCCTCAGCCAGGTCGAGGGTGACCCGGTCGAGGCGAGCCTCGTCGAGGGCAGGCTGCGGGTGCGGCAGCAGCAGCGGTCCCACGGCCTGGGGCTGGGCCATCGTTCCTCGGTGCAGCTGGCGCTGACCGTGCCCCCCGGGTGCCGCTGCCGCCTGGCCACCGTGTCCGCCCCCGTCCTGGCCACGGGCCTGGTCGCGGCCCTGGACGTGGAGACGGTCTCCGGCGAGGTGAGCCTGGACCAGCTCTCCGGCGAGGTCTTCGCCGCCACCGTCTCGGGGGCGCTGGTGGGAAGGAGGCTGGCGGAGTCGTTCGCGGGGAAGACCGTCTCCGGTGACCTCAGCCTGGAGGGCTTCCGCGGCTCCGAGGGCCGCGTGGGTACGGTCTCTGGCGATGTCGTCCTCGACCTGGAGCAGGCGCCCGGCGATGCCCGCATGGACGTCAGCACGACCTCCGGAGAGGTCCTCCTGCGGCTGCCCACGGAGCCCTCGCAGCAGGTCCGGGTGAGCTCGGTCTCGGGCCGCCTGGTCTCGGGCTTTCCCGAGCTGAGCGCGGAACGGGGGCCGGGGCGGCGCCAGCTGCGGGGCTCGCTGGGCGGGGGCGCAGGGCGGCTCCAGGTGCGGACCGTCTCCGGCGCCGTCTCGCTGCTCCAGGGCTCGGCCCACTGAGGCCCCTCTTCGCCCACGGCGGCCTGCGCCTCTACCTGCTCGCGCTCCTGGA
>JASHRA010000091.1 GCA_030038765.1 Candidatus Dormiibacterota bacterium
GCCGACGCCGCCGTCTCGGCCGCCTACGGCTCGGCCGGGGAGCGCTGCATGGCCATCTCCGTGGTGGTGGCGGTCGCGGAGGTGGCCGAGCCGCTGCTGGCCGCCATCCAAGAGCGCATCGCCGCCCTCCGGGTGGGGCCCGGGGACGACCCCCAGTCGGAGATGGGGCCGCTGGTGACGCGGGAGCACCGGGAGCGGGTCGCCGGCTACGTCGAGGGGGCCCGGGCCGAGGGCGCCGAGCTGGCCGTCGACGGCCGCCGGGCAGAGCTCCCCGAGCGAGGCTTCTTCCTCGGGCCGAGCCTGCTGGACCGGGTCACGCCGGAGATGAGCTGCTACCGCGACGAGATCTTCGGCCCGGTGCTGTCCCTGTGCCGCGTCGGCACTCTCGAGGAGGCCCTGGCGCTGGTCAACCGCAACCCCTACGGCAACGGGACCGCCATCTTCACCCGCGACGGGGGCGCGGCCCGCCGCTTCGAGCGCGAGGTGAGGGTGGGCATGGTGGGGATCAACGTGCCCATCCCGGTGCCGGTCGCCTACTACTCCTTCGGCGGCTGGGCCGACTCCCTCTTCGGCGACAGCCACATCTACGGCCCCGACGGGATCCGCTTCTACACCCGCGGCAAGGTGGTCACCAGCCGCTGGCCCGAGCCCGGCCCCGGGCGCGTCGACCTGCGCTTCCCCGGCAACCGCTGAGACCGGGGCCGGCCCCGCCGACTAGGCCTCTGGTCCTTCCCCCTGGTCCAGGGCCTGGGCCCGCAGCATGCGCTCGGAGTCGTCCAGGACCTCCAGGGCCACCCGACGAAGGTCGGGGTGGAGCTCCTTGCGCTCCAGCTCCAGGCGGCAGCGCTCGACCAGCTGGGGCGAGGGCACGAGGCTGAACGGGAGCCAGTTGCCGAACTCCACCGTGAAGCCCGCGCCCCGCTCCTCCATGAGCTGCTCCAGGAGCTCCATGAAGCGCAGGCTGTAGGGCAGCATCAGCTCCTCCTGGTCCACCCCGGCCATGGTGCTGGCCACCCGGTAGGCCTCCTCCAGGGTGCACTCGGGGTCGTGGAAGCGGGCCCAGGCACGGGCCTTGGCCGCCTCCTCGGGGCGGATGGCGCGGGCCACCTCGGCCCGCATCCTGCCGGTGGAGCTGGGGTCGGTCTCCAGCACCGCGGCGATCTCCCTCTCGCCGGCCGCGCCCCGCGCCGCCAGGGACCGCAGCAGGACCCAGCGCAGCTCGCCGTCGAGCTCCACGCCAGGGGGCAGGCCGCGGCCGGCGAGCCAGCCCTGGGCGCGCTCCAGCCGCTCCTCCCCGATGAGCACCCCGAGCAGCCCCAGGAGCCATGCCAGCTGGGTCTCGCTGCCCGGCTCGGCCTCGCCCAGGGCCGCCTCCGCGAGCTCCGCCAGGCGGGTCTCGCCGTCCCCGCGCCGGGCCCGCGCGCCGTAGCTGTGGAGGGCGGAGCGGGCGTGCAGCAGGACGGTCGAGACCAGGGCCGCGCGTCGCTCGCCGGCGAGATTGCGGACCACCGTGCTGACGAACTGGTGGGCGGCCAGCTCGGCGTCGCGGACCATGTCCCAGGAGCTGTCCCAGATGAGCGCCCGGGCCAGGGGGTCGGCGACCGCCGAGAGGTGCGCCTCGACCGTCTCCAGGGAGCGCCGGTCGAGGCGGATCTTGGCGTAGCTCAGGTCGCCGTCGTTGGCCAGGGCCAGGGGGGCCCGGCCGGCCGCCTCGGGGGCCGGCACCTCCGCCTCCCCGCCCTCCAGGTCGAGCTCTGGCGAGGCGACCCGCTGGAGCGTGTCCCCGGCCCAGTCGAAGAAGCCCACCCGCACCCGGTGGGGCCGGAGCCGGGGCTGGCCGGGGCTCGCCGACTGGACCAGCCGGAGACCTCCCCCGGACTCCTCGCGCCCGCTCAGGGCCAGGGTGTTGATCCCCACCGCGTGGAGCCAGGCTTCGACCCACTCCCGCAGGTCCCGGCCCGAGGCCCGCTCCAGCTCCGCCACCAGGTCGGAGAACTCGGCGTTGCCGCCGCGGTAGCGGGCCAGGTAGCGGTGGAGGCCGCGGAAGAAATTGTCCTCGCCCACGAAGGCGACCAGCTGGCGCAGCACCGCCGAGCCCTTCTCGTAGGTGATGCGGTCGAACTTGCTGCGGATCTCCTCCACGTTGGCCACGGGGAAGATCACCGGGTGCGAGGTGCGGCGCTGGTCCTGGGCCCGCGCCAGCGGCTTGGCGTTGGAGGTGACGTTGATCCAGGCGTCCGGGTCCTCCCCGGTGGCGGCGCCGGCGAAGCTGGCCAGGACGGTGGCGAAACTCTCGTTGAGCCAGAGGTCGTCCCACCAGCGCATGGTGACGAGGTCCCCGAACCACATGTGCGCCATCTCGTGGAGCACGACGTCGGTGCGCCAGGAGCGCCAGTAGGGGCTGGGCCGGCCCCGCCAGAGCATGAGGTCGCTGAGGGTGACGCAGCCGGGCGACTCCATGGCCCCGTTCACCTTCTCCGGGCAGAACACCTGGTCGTACTTGCTGAAGGGGTAGGGGAGGCCGAAGACGCGCTGGTAGTAGTCGAGCCCGGCGGCGGTCAGGCGGAAGAGGTTCTCCTGGTCCAGCAGGGGCGCCAGGGAGCGGGCGCAGTAGAGGCCGAGGGGGATGCCCCGGTGCTCGCCGTGCGCCTGGTGGAGGGGGCCGGCGGCGATTCCCAGCGTGTAGACGGAGAGCGGCATGGTGGGGGGGAAGCGCCACCGGCGCTCGGCCCCCTGCGCCTCAGCCTCGCCCGGCTCCGCCGAGACCACCGTCCACTCCCGGGGGGCGCGCACCAGGAGCTCGATGGATCCCTTGAGGTCGGGCTGGTCGAAGCAGGCGAAGACCCGGTGCGCCTCGTAGGGCTCGAGGTCGGCGTAGATGTAGTGCTCGCCGTCGCTGGGGTCGCGGCTGAGGTGGAGCCCGAGCTCCGCCCGCTCGTAGCGTGATTCGCCCCGGACCAGGAGCCGGTTGCGCTCCAGCAGCCCTCTGAGGGCGATGCGGTCCCCGCCCGCCTCCGCCTCCAGGCGCTGGCCGTTCAGCTCCACCTGCTCCAGCCGCTCCAGCCCCACCTCGATGAAGGTGTCGGCCCCGGGGCTGGCCGCGAAGGTGACCTCGACCTGGGAGCCGAAGTTCTCCGCCCCGCGGGCCAGGTCCAGCTCCACCCGGTAGGAGAGGTCGCGGATCAGCTCCGCCCGCTGCCGCGCCTCCGGGCGCGTCAGCGACTCCGGGGCGGGCGGCATCGGCCGAGTGTAGCGGGCAGGACGGCCCGCTCAGCCCTCCGGCAGCTCGTAGACCACGTCGGCGACGGCGAACTCGGAGCGCCCCATGAGGGCCGACTTTATGTGGAGGGCGCGGTGGTTGTGCAGGACCTGGTTCCACCAGTGCCGGGTGACCAGCTCGGGGAGGACCACGGTGCAGAGGGCGGAGGGGTTGCGCTCGTGGAAGGCGTCCAGGTAGCGGAGCACGGGCTGGACCACGCTCCGATAGGGGGAGACCAGCATCACCAGTCGGGGCTGGGGGCGGGTCGGGTCGAGCCCGGCGGCGCCTCCCACCCACTCCTCCCAGCTCCCGGCCAGGGCCCGCGCCTCCTCGTCCGGGAG
>JASHRA010000092.1 GCA_030038765.1 Candidatus Dormiibacterota bacterium
GCGGTCCGGGTCCGGGCGGGCCGGGTCGATGTGCCGGATCACCCGGCCCCGCACCACCCAGTTGCCGATGAAGCGACCCGTGACCGGGTCGCGGGGGATGGTCGAGCTCAAAAATGCCTCCCGCGTCCGGGCTCCTGGCCCTTAGCTATCGATAAGGTCTCTTATCTATACCTACAGACAAAGTGAGTTGGCGGTCGCCGCCCGCAACCTCGCGAGTGCCACGAGACCCACCGCCAGCGCCGGCCTGGGCGCGCGCACGCCCGCAGATGTGTGACACGGGACCCCCCCGAGGACGGCTCAGCCGGCGGCGGCTGGCTCGGCCTCCAGCGAGCGCGCCCCGGGCACCAGCACCACCAGGCCGCAGCTGGCCGCGGCCAGGCCGCTGCCCAGGAGGGCGGCCCTGGTGCCGATCCCCGTCGCCAGCAGGCCGCCGAGGAGCATCCCCAGCGGCATCAAGGTAGTGGTCATGAGCGTGGACACCGAGGATACCCGCCCGAGCAGGTGTTTGGGTACCGACCGCTCCAGGCGGGTGAAGTAGAGGACGTCCCCGTAGACCACGAGGCCGGCCGAGCCGGCGGCCAGAGCGGCCGCCACCCAGGGGTCCGGGGAGAGCGCCATCAGCGCCTCCAGCAGCCCGGAGAGCCCGTAGGCGGCCCACATCGTCTCCAGGAGCCGGCGCGGCGAGCCCAGATGGGCGACCACCAGCGAGGCGGCCACTCCGGCGGCCCCGGCGCAGGCGTAGACCAGGCCCAGGGCGAGGGAGCTGCCGTGGAGCGTCTCCCTCACCAGGACCGGCAGCAGCACCAGGTAGGGGCCGAGCCCGACCACGTTGGCCAGGCCGGCCCCCAGCAGCAGCACCAGCAGCCAGCGCCGCGACAGGACGAAGCCGAAGCCCTGCGCCGCCTGCTGGAGAAGGCTGCCGCCAGCGCCCTGCGGCCGCTCCCGCGCCCCCAGCCCGAGCAGGCAGAGGGCGGAGACGGCGAAGCTGCCCGCGTCGAGGCCGAAGGAGGCGGCCGTCCCCAGCGTCCCCACCACCAGGCCCCCGGTGGCGGGACCGACCAGGTTCTGGGCCAGCTCGTAGCTGCCGTTGTTGAGCGCGTTGGCCTGGGTGATGAGGTCCGTCGGCACCAGCTCCGGCAGGATCGCCATCGAGGCCGGGTTGCCGAAGGCGTCCGCGGCGCCGAAGACCACCGCCATCACCACCAGCGCCGCCAGCGTCGCCAGGTGGAGCAGCACGAGGGCGGCCACCAGGGCCACGGCCAGGCCCCGGACCGCGTCCGCCACCAGCATGGCCAGGCGCCGCGGCACCCGATCCACGACCACGCCCCCCAGCACCAGCAGCAGCGACATGGGCACGGCACGCGCCGCCAGGACGAAGGAGAGCCCGGTCGGCTGGGGGTCGAGGCGAAGGGCCTCCAGGGCTAGGGCCACGGTGAAGATGCCGTCCCCGAGACTGGAGACGACGCTGCCGGACCAGAGAAGACGGAAGTCCCGCACGCGCAGCGGCGCGGCCAGGCGGGACCGGGCCAGACGTCGGACCAAATCAGCAACCTCCCGGGTCCGGCGGCCGGGCCCCCCCTGGGCCGGGCCCCCGGGTCAGCTAGGGTCCCTGCGGGCCGGGCACCGGGGCCGGGATTCTAGCCGGGTCCGGCGCTCCGTCGCTTCTGTGAGCAGACCCGCGGCCCGCTCCCTCCCCTCCCCGTCCGGCTCCCGCTGACGAACATCCGTGCCGGTCCCGCCGGGGGTCGGGCGCGGCTCAGGCCTCGGTGCCGCGCCTGGACCAGCCCGGCACCCGCCCCGGCGCCAGGCGCGAGGCCGAGAGCAGGGCCGCCACGACGTTCAGGCCGATGGCGAGGTAGAGCGCTGTGTGGATGCCGGAGACGAAGGCGGCGCCGTCCGAACCGCTCAGCGAACCGCGGCCGACGAAGATGGCGAAGGCGATCTGGCGAGGGATGCTGTTGGCCGCCGCGACGATCGCCGCCGCGAAGGAGAACACCATGCCCACGTTGGCGGCGGTGCGGAGAAGGCCGGCGCTGAGGCCGAAGTCCGCGGCCGGCGAGGCCCGCATCACCGCGGTCGTGTTGGCGGGGAAGAAGGCCGCCGCCCCTACCCCGTTGACGACGCTCCCGGCCGAGACCACCCAGAAGGGCGTGGAGGTGCCGACCTGGGCGTACACGAGCAGTGAGACAACCGACACCAGCAGGCCGCCGGTGGCGGGCAGGGCGGGGCCGAAGCGGTCCGCCAGGCGTCCCCCGAAGGGTGAGACGACGCCGCCGATGATGTAGCCCGGGACCAGCCAGAGCGACGCGTCCAGAGGCGACAGGTGGCGCACGCCCTGCAGGTACATGATCAGCAGGAAGAGGACCGCGAAGTTGGCCAGCGCCTGGAAGAAGGAGGCCAGGAGCGAGGGCGTCATGGTGCGGATGCGGAACAGCCGCAGGGCCACCATGGGCACCGCCGTGCGGCTCTCCACGAGAACGAAAACAGCCAGGAACACGGCCCCGACCACGAACCCGGCGCCGAGCTCTGCGGTGAGCGGCCCGGTGGTGAGGCCGATCATGGCCCAGAGGATGCCGAAGAGTCCGAGCCCGAGCAGGCCCATGCCCAGCAGGTCCAGGCCCCGGGCCTGGCGCTCACCGCGCTCGCGCAGCACGCGGAGCGCCACCGCCAAGGCGGCCAGGCCGATGGGGACGTTGATCCAGAAGACCCAGCGCCAGGACAGATAGGTGGTGATGACCCCGCCCAGGATGATCCCGATGATGGCGCCCACGTTCCAGCCCACGGCGTTGATGCCGTAGGCACGGCCCCGGCGCTCGGGCGGGAAGGTGTCCGCGATCACGGCCCCGCTGTTGGCGGTGATGAGGGCGCCGCCGACGCCCTGGAGGACCCGGAAGCCGACCATGGCCGGCTCGTTCCAGGCCAGAGCGCAGAGCAGCGAACCCACCACGAAGACGGCGAAGCCGGCCTCGTACATCCTGACCCGGCCGAAGATGTCCCCCACCCTCCCCACCTGGGTCGAGAGCAGGGTGATCACCAGCAGGTAGCTGAGGATGACCCAGATGACCGACCCGAGGCTGGCGTGGAGGCCGCGCTGGATGTGGGGCAGCGCCAGCACCACGATGGTGGTGTCGACGGCCGTGATGAGGACCCCGGTGGCGATCACCGCCAGCGCCCAGCCCGCCCCCTTGGGAGCGGGGGGAGCCGGCGTCGGGGCCATCCGCCAAGCCTACTGGAGCGCGACCACGCGCCCCGAAGCTGCCGCAGCCACTTCGTTCCAGCAAGGCCACCAACCTGCGACGGGGAGTCAGCGCGGGCGAGCGCCTCCGGCGCGGGCGCGGTGGCAAGCTAAGCGTGACTTGGCCGCAGCAGCAAACGCTCTCCCCCGCCACTTCTCCCGCATCGTCATCAACCAGGTCACGCCCCAGGTGGAGGGCGGCCGCTGGGCAGCGAAGGCGACGGTCGGGGAGCAGATCCCGGTCCGGGCCTGCGTCTTCACCGACGGCCACCAGCAGCTGCGGGTGGTGGCCCGCTGGCGCATGCTGCATCGTCGCGGCTGGACTTGGACCCCCCTGCAGGGGCGCATCGACGACTTCTGGACCGGCAACCTGGTCTTCCCCGAGGTGGGCGCCGCCGAATTCCAGATCGAGGCCTGGCGCGATGCCTTCGGGTCTTGGCGCAGCGACTACCGACGGTGGCTCAAGGTCGGCGTGGGCCCGCTCGAGGAGCTCCCCAGCGGCCTCGAGATGGTGCGTCAGGGCCTGGAACGGTTGCCTTCCCGCGAGCGCGAGCTGATCCGCCGCCGGCTGCAGGACCTCCAGGGCGCGTCCCAGGCGCGGCTCGAGCGCTTTCTCCTCAGTCCAGATCTGTACCGTCTGATGGAACGGTCCCTGAGGGCTCGGCCCGGACTGCGCTCGGAAGCGCTTCCGGTCTGGGTCGAGCGGACGCGCGCTCTCTACGGCGCCTGGTACGAGATGTTCCCTCGCTCCGAGGGCTCCCGCCAGCGCGCGTCTGGGACCTTCGTGAGCGCCGCCAAGAGGCTTCCGGCCCTGGCCGCGATGGGCTTCGACGTGCTCTACCTGCCCCCCATCCACCCCGTCGGCGAGACCGCCCGCCGGGGCCGCAACAATGCTCCCCGGGCCGAACCCGGCGACCCGGGCAGCCCCTGGGCGATCGGGAGCGCGCGGGGCGGGCACACCGCGGTCAACCCCGAGCTCGGAGACATGGACGACTTCCTCGCCTTCCAGCAGCAGGCGCGCGACCTGGGGCTTGAGCTGGCCCTCGACTACGCCCTCCAGTGCTCTCCAGACCATCCCTGGGTGAAGCTTCATCCGAACTGGTTCGAGCACCGCCCGGACGGCAGCATCAGGACCGCGGAGAACCCGCCCAAGCGCTACGACGACGTCCTGCCCCTGGACTTCGAGTGCCAGGACCACGCCGAGCTCTGGCAGGCCTGCTACGAGATCCTCGAGTTCTGGATCGAGCGCGGCGTGCGCATCTTCCGGGTCGACAACCCGCACACCAAGCCGATGCTCTTCTGGGCCTGGACCATCGGGCGCCTCCGCCGCGAGCATCCCGAGGTGATCCTCCTGGCCGAGGCCTTCACCAAGCCGGCCCTCATGGAGGAGCTGTCCAAGGTCGGGTTCAGCCAGTCCTACACCTACTTCACCTGGCGCACCCGCAAGGCCGAGCTCACCAGCTACATGACCCAGCTCAGCAACCGCAGCGCCGACTTCCTGCGCCCCAACTTCTTCACCAACACGCCCGACATCCTGACCGCCGAGCTGCAGGCGGGAGGCCCGCCCGTCTTCCGCGAGCGCCTGGTGCTGGCGGCCACCCTCTCCCCCAGCTACGGCATCTTCAGCGGCTTCGAGCTCTTCGAGAACCAAGCTCGAGAGCCTCGCAGCGAGGAGTACCTGGACTCGGACAAGTACCAGTTCAGGCAGCGGGACTGGCGCCAGGCCGGGCCGATGGCCGACCTGATCACGGAGCTGAACCGGATCCGGCGCCAGCACCCGGCCCTCCACCAGCTCCGGCGCATCCGCTTCCACAGCGTCGCCGACGGCCGCGTGATCGCCTTCTCCAAGCACACCGCGGATCGCTCCGACGTGGTCCTGGTCATCGTCAACCTCGACCCCGGGGCCCCGCGCAGCGCCCGTCTCACCCTCTCCCTGTCGCTGCTGGGGATCCGCCCCGGGGCAAGCTTCCGGGTCCACGACCTGCTGCAGGGCGGCACCGAGGTCTGGAACGGGCGCCGCCAGCTGGTCCGGCTCGGCGCCGAGCCCGCGCCCGCCCTCATCTACTGGGTCGAGCCGTGAAGCGGCGAAGCGACAGCCAGTGGTACCGCGACGCCATCATCTACGAGGTCTTCGTGCGCGGCTTCTTCGACGCCAACGGGGACGGCATCGGGGACCTGTCGGGCCTGATCGAGAAGCTCGACTACCTTCACTGGCTGGGCATCAGCTGCCTCTGGCTGCTCCCGATTTTCCGTTCCCCCCAGAGGGACGGCGGTTACGACATCTCGGATTTCCTGTCCATCCAGCCGGAGTACGGCTCGACCGAGGACCTGGGGCGTCTGATCGGGGAGGCCCACGCCCGTGGCATCCGCGTCATCACCGACCTAGTGGTGAACCACACCTCCGATCAGCACCCCTGGTTCCAGGCGGCGCGCCAGTCCCCTGACGCCCCCACCCGCGACTGGTACGTCTGGAGCGACACCCCGGACCGCTACAACGACGCGCGCGTCATCTTCGTCGACACCGAGGCCTCCAACTGGACCTGGGATGCGCAGGCGGGCGCCTACTTCTGGCACCGCTTCTTCAGCCACCAGCCCGACCTGAACTACGCCAACCCCGAGGTCCAGGAGGCGATGCTGGACGTGATCCGCCACTGGCTCGGCCTGGGGCTGGACGGGCTCCGCCTGGACGCCGTGCCCTACCTGTTCGAGGCCGAGGGCACCAGCTGCGAGAGCTTGCCCGAGACCCACGACTTCCTGAAGCGGGTACGCCGGGTGGTGGACCAGGAGTTCCCCGACCGGGTCCTCCTGGCCGAGGCCAACCAATGGCCCTCGGAGGTCCGCGACTACTTCGGCGACGGGGACGAGTGCCAGATGTGCTTCCACTTCCCGCTCATGCCGCGGATGTTCATGGCCCTGCGCCAGGAGCACCGCTACCCCATCACCGAGATCCTGGCCCAGACGCCGGAGATCCCCCCCAACTGCCAGTGGGGCATCTTCCTGCGCAACCACGACGAGCTCACCCTGGAGATGGTCAGCAACGCCGAGCGCGACTACATGTACGCGGAGTACGCGACCGACCCCCGGATGAAGCTCAACATCGGCATCCGGAGGCGCCTGGCGCCGCTGCTGGGCAACGGACGGCGGCAGATGGAGCTGCTCTACGGGCTCCTGCTCTCCTTCCGGGGGACGCCCATCCTCTACTACGGGGACGAGATCGGCATGGGCGACAACGTCTACGTCGGGGACCGGGACGGGGTGCGCACGCCCATGCAGTGGAGTGCCGACCGCAACGCCGGCTTCTCCCGGGCTGACTTCGCCCAGCTCTACCTGCCGCCGCTGATGGACCCGGTCTACGGCTTCCAAGCCTGCAACGTGGAGCAGCAGCAGCGCAGCGAGAGCTCCTTGCTGCAGTGGCTGCGCCGCTTCCTCCGGGTGCGCCAGCAGCACCCCGTCTTCGGGCGCGGGGAGCTCGACCTGGTGGAAGTCACCAACCCCTCGGTGCTGGCCTTCGTGAGATCCTCCCCCGAGGAGACCATCCTCTGCGTCAACAACCTCTCCCGCTTCTCCCAGCCGGTGAGCTTGGACCTGCGCCGCTTCGCTGGCTGCACCCCGGTCGAGCTGGTGGGACGCGTACCCTTCCCCGGCATCGGGGCCGAGTCCTACCCGATGACTCTTGGCCCCCACGGCTTCTACTGGCTGCGCCTGGAGGACCGGCCCTGACTCAGGTGCCACGGCTCGAGGACTTCGCCGACCTGGGATCGGTCCTGGCCAGCGGGCTGGCCCAGGAGCGCTGGTTCGCGGACAAGCACCGCGCCATCGTCGGCTTCGAGATCGGGGAGGCGTTCTGGCTGGAGCGCGAGGTGCCCGGGCTGCTGGTGGTGCTGGCCGAGGTCGCCTTCGCCGAGGGGCCCGCCACCACCTACCAGCTCCTGCTCGGGATGAGGCCCTGGGACCGACACCTCCCTGCCGCTCTGCGCGCCGCCGCCAGGCGGGCCCAGCTAAGGACCGAGGGCGGCGCCAGCTGGGCCCTCTACGACGCCTTTCTCGACCCCCACCTGGCCAGCGCCTACCTCCAGGCCCTGGATCGGGGAGCCGAGCTCAAGGGCGAGCACGGCGGCCGGCTTCGCTTCCGCCTCCTCCACCCTCCCCTGCCGCCGCTCGTT
>JASHRA010000007.1 GCA_030038765.1 Candidatus Dormiibacterota bacterium
CCGCGTGGCCGCCGCCCTGCTCTCGGACAAGAAGCGGCGCCGCGGCCGGGGCGCCTTCGTGGTCCCGACCCGCCCCGGTGCCGGCCTGGCCTGGGAGCTGGACCCTGCGGCCGCGCTGGAGCCGCTCTGGGCGGTGTTGGGGGAGATGGAGGCGGGGCCCGCGGCCGTGGCGCCGGCTGCCGCCGGGAGCTCCCGGCCGTGAGGGTGCTGGTGCTGCACGGGCCCAACCTCAACCTGCTCGGCCGCCGGGAGCCGGAGATCTACGGCCGGGTCACCCTGGCCGAGATCGACGCCACCCTGGAGCGGGCCGCCGGGCGGCTCGGCGTGGAGCTGCGCTGCCTGCAGCGCAACGGCGAGGGCGAGATGGTCGACGCGGTCCAGGAGGCGCTGGGCTGGGCTGACGGCATCGTCGTCAACCCGGCCGCCTACTCCCACACCAGCGTGGCCCTCCGCGACGCCCTGGCGGCGGTGGACATCCCCGTCATCGAGGTCCACCTGACCAACCCCGCGGCGCGGGAGGACTTCCGCCACCGCGACCTCATCGCCGGCGTCTGCCGCGCCGTGGTGGCCGGCTTCGGGCCCGCCGGCTACGTCTTGGCGCTGGAGCGCCTGGCCGAGGCGAGGGGCGGGGGAGAGGCGGCGCGTTGACCCGGCTGGCGCTGGCCATCGACCCCGCCCAGGAGCTGGGCGGAGCGGCGCAGCGGCGACTGGTCCGGCTCGGTCGCGAGCTGGGCTACGACTCCGCCTGGACGCCCTCGGGAGCCGACCCGGCCGCCTTCCGTCGCTGTCTCGCCTGGCACCGCGCGGCGGGCCTTCCCACCGGGATCGCGGTCGTGCCCGCGGGGGAGCGCCCGCCGGGCTTCTACGCCGCTTGGGCGGCGCGGCTCTTCGAGCGCACCGAGGGGGCCTTCACCCTGGGCCTGGGCAGCGGGCGGATGGCCCACCCGGGGCGGGAGCTCCCTCCCTACCTGGCGGAGCTGAGGCGGCTGCTCCCGGATCGGCTCCCCCTCTACCTGGCGGCCCTGGGGCCGGTCATGCTCGGGCTCGCCGCCAGGAGCGCCGACGGCGTCCTCCTCAACTGGTGCTCGGCGGAACAGGTCTCCCGCTCCCGAGCCCTGGTGGAGGCGGCGGCGAGCGCCTCCGGCCGGCCCGCGCCGCCCCTGGCCGGCTACGTTCGGGTGGCCGTCGATCCCAGCCCGGAGGCGGCCCTGGCGGCCCTGGAGGGTGCCGCCCGGGGCTACGTGCTGGGGCCGCCCGTCTACCGCCGCCACTTCGAGCGCATGGGCTTCGCCGCCGCCCTCCGGGAGGCGGAGGGGCGCGGCGGCCGGCTGGGCCCGGAGCTGCTCTCCGCGGTCGGGGCCTGGGGCGCGCCCGGGACGGTCCGGGCCCAGCTGCTCCGGCTGGGCTCGGGCCTGGACCTGGCGCTGGTCCGGGTGCTGGTCAGCCGACCGGGGGACGCCGGCTCCGCCCGCCTCGTCCTGGAGGAGTGCCGGCCCGGCTGAGCGGGGGCGCCGCCGGCCCAAGCGCCACTTGCCGGTCGAACAGACGTTTGGTACGCTTGTTCGATGACGGAGCTGACCCGATCGTCCCTCCTGCCCCGGGCCCTGCCGAGCGGCTGGGGGGCGGTGCTGGACGATCCCGGGCTGCGCTCGCGGGTCATCCTCGACCGCACCGTGCCGGCCCGGGAGCCGGTCTACGTCGATCTCCCCGGAGAGATCCATCCCCGGGTCCTGGCCGCCCTCGAGGGGTGCGGCATCCGCGCCCTGTACTCCCACCAGCTGGAGGCCATCCGCCTCGCCCGCTCGGGCCGGAGCGTCACCGTGGTCACGCCGACCGCCTCCGGCAAGTCGCTCTGCTACCTGGTCCCCGTCCTGGACGCCATCGCCCGGGACGAGTCCGCCACCGCCCTGCTCATGTACCCGACCAAGGCGCTGGCCCAGGACCAGCTCCACGAGCTGCAGCGCCTCTCCGAGGCCGGCGAGCTGGAGCTGCGCACCTTCACCTACGACGGCGACACGCCGGCCGGGGCCCGGAGCGCCCTGCGCCAGGCGGGCCAGGTGATCCTCACCAACCCGGACATGCTCCACACCGGGGTCCTGCCCCACCACACGGGCTGGGTCCGCCTCTTCCGGGGACTGCGCTACGTGGTCCTGGACGAGCTCCACACCTACCGGGGCGTCTTCGGCAGCCACGTGGCCAACCTCATCCGCCGCCTGGACCGGATCTGTTCCTTCTACGGCTCGGCGCCGGTCTACGTCTGCTGTTCGGCGACCATCGCCAACCCCCAGCAGCTGGCCGAGCGCCTGCTGGGCCGGGAGGTGGCCTGCGTCGACCGCAGCGGCGCCGCCGCCCCCGAGCGGCGGGTGGTGGTGCTCAACCCGCCGGTGGTAGAGCCCCACCTCGGCATCCGCCGCAGCGCCGCCGCCGAGGCCCGCAAGCTGGTGCCCCAGCTGGTCCGCTCCGGGGCCCAGACCATCGTCTTCGGCCAGACCCGGCTCCAGGTCGAGCTGCTCCTGCAGGCGCTCCAGCGGGATCTCTGCCAGCCCGGTCCGAGCCGGGGCGAGGGCGCGCCCGAGGGCGTTCGCGCCTATCGCGGTGGCTACCTGCCCCTGGAGCGGCGGGCGATCGAGGCCGGGCTGCGCTCGGGGGAGGTGCGCTGCGTCGTCTCCACCAGCGCCCTGGAGCTGGGCCTCGACATCGGGCAGCTCGACGCCGCCGTCCTGCTCGGCTACCCGGGCACCATCACCAGCACCTGGCAGCGGCTGGGACGGGCGGGGCGGCGGGAGCGCCCCGCGCTCCAGGTCCTGATCGCGGGCGGCTCGCCGCTCGACCAGTACCTGGCGCGGCACCCGGAGTTCCTCCTGGAGCAGTCCCCGGAGCGCGCCTTCGTCGATCCCGACAACCTCCTGATCCTGGCCGGCCACCTCCAGGCGGCGGTCTTCGAGCTGCCCCTGCGCGACGGCGAGCGCTTCGGCGGCAGCGACGTCTCGGAGCTCCTGGAGGTGCTCCAGGAGGACGGTCTGGTGCACCACGGGGGAGGGGCCTGGCACTGGTCCTCCGACGCCTTCCCCGCCGACGCCCTGAGCCTGCGCACCGCCGCCGCCAGCAACGTCGTCATCCTCGACACCTCGGCCGAGTCGGCCAACCCCTCCCAGGGTCCGCAGGGGACCTGGTCGGGCAGCTCCGGCGGCCACTCCGGCAGCGGCTCCCGCGTCGTGGGCGAGCTGGACGAGTGGTCGGCGCCGCTGCTGGTGCACGACGACGCCATCTACATGCACCAGGGCCGCCAGTACCACGTCGAGCGCCTCGACTGGGAGGAGCGGCGAGCCTACGTCCATCCCGTCTCGGTGGACTACTACACCGACGCCGACCTGCGCGTGGGGCTCCAGGTCCTGGACTGCATGGTGGGGCCGGCGCTGGACGCCCGCGGCTTCACCGCCCGGGCCCACGGGGAGGTGCGGGTGAGCGTGCTGGCGGCGATGTACCGCAAGATCCGCCTGCTGACCAACGAGACGGTCGGGGCGGGCCCGGTCCGGGTGCCGGAGCGGGATCTCCAGACGACCGCCTACTGGTGCTCCTTCCAGACCGGGCTGGCGAACCTCGCCGGGGCCCTGGAGGTGGGCCTGGAGGCGCTCGGGCACGTCCTCGGCGAGGTCGCCTGCCTGCTCGCCATGTGCGACCGCAGGGACCTGGGCGTGGTCGCCCAGCTGAGGGCGCCGCTGGGGGCCTTCCGGGGCCCGGTCCCCGCTCCCGAGCTCTCCGAGTACCTGCCCGGGGATCGGCCGCCGGTGCAGACGGCCGCCACCCCGGGCCTGGGCCAGGACGCTCCCACCGTCTTCATCTACGATGCCCACCCCGGCGGGGTGGGGCTCAGCCCCCGCCTCTTCGACCTGCACGCCGAGCTGATGGCCGCGGCCGGCTCCCTGCTCCGGGACTGCCCCTGCGAGAGCGGCTGCCCCGCCTGCGTCGGCCCCCTGGCGGGCGTCGAGCCGGAGGCCAAGGCGGTTGCCCAGCGG
>JASHRA010000093.1 GCA_030038765.1 Candidatus Dormiibacterota bacterium
GACCAGGGCCCCGTCGGGGGCGGGCGGACGCCCCACCAGGAGGTAGTAGACGAGGGCGGCCAGGCCCCAGAGGTCGGAGCTGCGGCTGGGCTCGCTGCTGCTGGGGGCCTCGGGCGGGCGGAAGGACCGGGTCACGTCCACCCAGGCCGCCGACGGCGTCACCCGGCTGACCACGGTGCGGATCGAGTGCCCGGCCAGGACCGGCCCCCGCGTGCCCATGGCGACGGTGGCGGGTTGGATGTCGCCGTGCACCAGCCCCAGGCCGTGGAGCTGGTCCACGGTCCGGGCCAGGGGACCGGTGAGGGAGAAGACCCCGGGGGCGCGGCCGGCCTGGAGCAGGCTCACGAGGAAGCCCTGGGGGGCGTCCTCGGTGACCAGGTAGACGAGCGGCTCGCGCAGCTCCTGGACGCCGATGTCCAGAACCGGGAGCAGGCCCGGCACCTCGGCGGCGCGGTGGTTGCCGGCCCAGTGCTCCAGCGCCTCGACGAAGCCGGCGGCGCTGGCGTAGGGGTCGCGGAAGGTCCACATCAGGACCTGCGCGCCGCCGCCATCCGAGCTGGCGCGGTGAATGCTGGCATAGGGCAGCACCTGGAGCCGCCCACCGATCCGGTAGCGGCCGACGCTGGCCCCGGTCAGCTCATCGACCCGCACGGCTCAACCATGTTACGGTCCGGCTTCGGGGGACCCCCCGCCCGCGCCCCCGCCTATGCTCTGCTGGAGATGGGATTTCGGCACCTGGCGGGCTGAGCTTGGCGCCCGCCACCGCCAGCGAGCTGCCCCTGGTCAGTCCCCAGCGTGTCTGCGCCTGCGGCCAGCGCGTGCGCTGGAGCCACCTGCGCTACCTGGGCCGGGGGCGGAGCCAGCCGGTCTACGTCTGCGTCGCCTGCGGGCTCGCCTACCGCGGCCAGGAGGCCGAGGCCGCGCCCCCGCCCTCCCGGCGCCGGGACCACCGATCCCTCCCCGACGGCGGCCACCCCGACAACCCGGTCCTGGACGAGGCCATGGCGGCCAAGCTGCGCCAGCTCATCTCCGGCTCCTGAGCCCCGCTCAGCCCGGGCCCAGGTGGCGGCCCAGCCACTCCGCCCCCAGCCCCGCCACCTCGTCGCGGTCGACGTCGACGCTGACGCCGTGGCCGCTGCGGGGGAAGAGGCGCAGGGCGCGGACCTCGGAGCTGACCCCGGCGACGATCTCCCGGCCGCTCTCGGGGGCGATCACGCTGTCGCCGCCGCCCTGGACCACCAGCAGCGGCTGGCTGATGGCGGCCAGCTCCCGGGCCACGATCCGGCCCGTGCGCGCCACCTCCTCGATGGCCCGCGTGGGCCGGACCCGGAAGCTCCAGAGCCGGGCCGCCGCGGAGGGGTCGTAGAGGTCGACCTCGTCGGAGGGGACGTGCCAGCGGACCACGTGCTTGGCCAGGGGCAGCAGGCGCACGCGCCAGTCCCGCAGGCGCAGGAAGCCGGACTGGGACACCACCGCCATGGGCTCGGGGCGGGTGGCGGCGAGGTGCAGGGCGAGGTCCGCCCCCAAGGACTGGCCGGCCACCCCGACGAAGCGGCAGCGCGCCCGGAGCTCCAGCAGGGCGGAGGCGGCGGAGCGGAACCAGTCCCGGTGCCCGCTCCGCTCCAGGACCTCGGGGGAGACCCCGTGGCCGGCCAGCAGGGGCGCGTAGACAGTGAAGCCACGGCTGGCCAGGAGCTCCCCCAGGGGACGCATCTCGGGCGGGGTGCCGGCGAAGCCGTGGAGCAAGAGGCAGCCTCGCTCCCCCCGCCCCAGCCAGTAGGGGCGGGTCTTGTCCTCGGGCAGGGGCGACCAGGACCTAGCCGCCAAGTGTTACCCCCATGAGGCCGAGATTATCCGGGCCCCTGGGCGCGGGGACCTAGACTCGGCGGGATGAGCCCGGCCGCCGTCGCCCGCCGTCCCGCGCCCGGCCGACCCCGCCGCCGCATGGCCCGGATGGGCCCCCGGCTCCGCGCCCTGCTCGAGCTCTGTCCCCGGGAGGGCCCGGTGGCGGACGTGGGCAGCGGCCACGGACGGCTGGCGCTGGAGTTGAAGCGGCGCTCGCCGGAGGCGGACGTGTACGCCACCGAGGAGGGGACGGGCCCGGCCCGGGAGCTGCGCCGGCTGCTCTCCCCCGGCTCCGGGGTGGCCATCCTCGAGGGTCCGGGCCTGAGGCCGCTGGCCGGGCTCGGCTGCCGCGGGGTGGTGCTGGCCGGGATGGGCGGCAACACCATCGTCGGCCTGCTCCGCGCGGAGCCCGAGCTGGCTCGCTCGCTGGCCTGGGCCTGCCTCCAGCCGGCCCAGCGGGAGGAGCGCCTGGAGGCCTGGCTCCGGGCCGAAGGCTGGACCCTGGGCCAGCGCCGGGCGGTGCTGGAGCGGGGCCGCCTCTACCGCCTCTACCTGGTGGCCCCGGCTTGAGGCCGGCCGAGCTCCTGCTGCGGGTCGAGGAGCTCGACCTGCGGCGCCAGGCCCTGGAGGGGGAAGCGGCCGCGGCCGCTTCCCGGGCCGTCGGCGACGCCCGGGTCCGGGAGCTGCGCGGGCGACGCCACGAGCTCCAGGCCGAGCTCCAGGGGCAGGCCTCGCAGCTGCGCCAGCTGGAGCTGGAGACGGAGCAGCTGGCGGGCCGGATCAAGACCCAGGAGCGCTCCCTCTACGACGGCAGCGTCCGCCACCCGGCGGACCTGCAGCGCCGCCAGCACGAGCTCCAGAGCCTGCGAGCCAAGGTGGCCTCGCAGGAGGAGGCGGAGCTGGCCCGGATGGAGTCCCAGGAGGCGACGGGGAAGGACCTGGGCCGGCTCGAGTCCGAGCTCGCGGAGCGGGAGGCGGAGTGGGAGCGCCGCCGTGCCGAGGACCGGGAGCGGGCCCCGGAGCGGGAGGCGGAGCTGGAGCGGCTGGCCGAGCAGCGGAGCCAGCTCGCCGCCCAGCTGCCGGCCGCCGCGCTCCGGACCTACGAGCGGATCGCGGGGCGGACCCGGCCCGCCCTGGCCCGGGTCAGCCACAACGCCTGCGGTGGCTGCCGCATGCCGCTCGCGACAAGGCTGCTGCAGCAGGCACGCGGCGAGGAGCTGGTCACCTGCGAGACCTGCCAGCGGATCCTCGTCCTTTGAGCCCGCCGGCGCAGTCGGACTGGGTCGACGGCTTCTGCGACGGAGCCTGCAGCGGCAATCCCGGCCCCGGCGGCTGGGCCT
>JASHRA010000094.1 GCA_030038765.1 Candidatus Dormiibacterota bacterium
GGCGAGCAGGCCGACCACCGCCTCCGGGACGTTGGGCAGGTAGGCGGCCACCCGGTCCCCCGCCTCCACGCCCAGCTCGCGGAGGGCCCGGGCCGCCGACCCCACCTGGAGGCGCAGCTCGGCCCCACTGAGCTGGAGGGGCGCCCTGGCCTCGGAGTGGGAGAGCAGCGCCGCCGGGCCAGGCGGGGCGGCCGCCAGGGCGCACTCGGCGTAGTTGAGGGAGGCACCGGGGAACCAGGCCGCCCCGGGCATCGTGTCCCGCTCCAGGGCGGGCCCTCGGCCGATCTCGCCCGGAGGCCGGAAGTAGCGCCAGAGCGAGCGCCAGAACCCGTCCAGGTCGGTCGTCGACCACTCCCAGAGGGTCCGGTATCCGGCCTCGCCCGGAGCCAGCCCGCGCCTCACCCAGGCCGCGTAGTCGGTGAGGCGCGAGCCGGCCACCAGCTCCGCTCCTGGCTCCCAGAGCAGGTCACCCTCGGCGATCGGCGCCTCTTCGTCCACGCGCCGACCATAGGCCATCTGCGGCCGGCCCGCGCCTCAGCCGCCGGGCGGGTCCGCGATGCGGCAGGGGATGGCCGCCCCGGGGTCGAGCTGGCGGCTGGCGCAGATCCTGGAGTAGCCGTCAGCGACGGTCAGCGGGACCCCGTCGGGGGCGTACCCGCGCAGCAGCAGCACCGGTGTCAGCAGCTCCCCACGGCGCACCTGCTTGATCAGGCCGCTCACCTCCGCGTCGCCGGCCTTGAGCGGCGCCAGCCCGCCGGCGCGCAACAGCGCCGAGGCCCGGTGGCGGGTCAGGGGGGCGGCCCGGAGCTGGCGCAGCACCGCGCTCACCACCGACGGCTCCAGCAGCAGGGAGAGGAAGGACTCGGCCGCCTCCAGGTCGGCGGCTTCAGACTCCTCCTTCCAGAACTCGCCCTTGACCATGCGCCCCACCTCCAGGCCCTCCGCTTGCTGCCCGCAGCCTACGGCATCGTTCCCCACAAGCGAACGGAAGGCTCGAGCCAGGGAGAGCCCGGCTCAGCCCTCCATCCAGGTACCGCCCTCCTGCTCGCGCATCTGCGAGTAGGCCCGGCGGATGGCCACCCGGGCGGCCTCCGCCGGGAAGGGCGCCTCCCGGAGCAGCTCCCAACTCCCCCTGCCCTGGCGCAGGCCGGAACGGCAGAGGTCGGCCAGGCGCCCGAGCTCCTCCATCTGGCGCCGCACGAAGGCGGCGTCGACGTCGGCGCCGTGGCCGGGCACGATCCGGAGCGGGTCGCGGGTGAGCAGCTCCCCCAGCGCTCCCGGCCACTCCAGGGGGAAGGAGTCCTCGAAGGAGGGCGGGGCGCCCTCCTCCACCAGGTCCCCGGCGAAGAGCACCCGGGAGTCGTGGACCCAGGCCACCACGTCGTGGTCGGTGTGCCCTCGGCCGGGGTGGGTCAGCGTGACCAGCCGGCCGCCCAGGTCGAGGACCGCCTCGTCCTCCAGAGTGCAGTCGGGCACGACCACCGGGCTGGCGGCGATGCGGCGCTCCAGCGCGGCATCGATGGCCCGGACCAGGACGCAGGCCTCGCGGCGGTCCTCCTCGCCGTCCCAGCGCTGGTGCTCGGCACAGCGTCGGTGGGCCCAGATGTGCCCGGGGTCGAGGGCTCCGTTGCCGAGGCAGTGGTCGAAGTGGGCGTGGGTGTTGAGCGCGCCCAGGGGCAGCGGGGCCAGCTCCAGGCTCCGGCTGACCAGGGCCCGCCCGTCCTCAAGGGAGGGCCCGGTGTCGACCAGGAGGGCCATCTCCCGCCCCAGGACGAGCCCGACGTTGAGCCGGAACGGCTCCAACCTGAGGACCAGGACCCCAGGCGCCAGCTCCCGCCATCCGGGCGGCGCGCTCACCGCTCCATTCTGGGCCTGTCGGCGGCATTCGCAGTCCAGACGAGAGCGCCAACTGGCCGGAGGCCTCCGGAGGGGCCCTCCGGGTGGCCGCTCCCGGAGCTACCATGCCCCCAGTCAGAGGGGTGATCGCCAGGGGGAGGGTCCCATCGTCATGGCGGAGATGGTCCGGGAGGTGCCGCGCACAGCTGACGCCCCGGCACATGCGCCCGGCATCGCCGACTTCGAGATCGTGCCCCGCCGGGCCCTCCCCGTCATCGCGGCCCTGCTGGTGTTCCTGGTCGCGGCCATCGTCGGCAACTGGTTCTGGGCCCTGAACTTCCTCCACGTGGCCTCGGGCGGGCTCTGGACCGGCATCGACCTCTTCGTCGGGCTGATCGTCGGCCCCATCCTGGGCCGGATGTCGATCCCGGCCCGGACCGAGTTCGCCACCCGCTTCATGCCCAAGATGGTGGTGATCATGCCCACCCTGGTCATCATCACCCTCGCCTCGGGCATCCAGCTGGCCCGGCTCATGGGCAACCTGGCCATCCCCTATCCCGACCACTGGTGGCTGATCGCCTCCTTCATCGTGGTCGGGGTCATGGCCGTGATCGCCATCGGGATCCTGGAGCCGGCCAACCTCGGAGTGCTCTTCGAGCTGCGCAAGCCGCGGCCCGACGGACGCCTCATCGGCCGCCTCATGCGCCGCTTCGTCTACACCGCCGGGATCACCGGGCTGATGCAGGTGGCGACGCTCGTGATCATGAGCCGGATCGCCACCTGGTGAGCGCGGCCGCAGGCGCCCAGGCCCGGCCCGCGCCCATCGCCACCCTCATCGTGGTCTCGATCGCGCTCGTCTTCGGCTCGGCCGTCTACCTCGGCGCCTACTTCCCCCGCACCGCACCACTGGTCCTGCCCAGCCTGCTGGTGGTGCTGGCCGGCCTCTGCCTGGGGCTGGCGGTGGCCCTGCTGAGACGGCTCCAGCCGTTCGCCTGGTGGCGCTTCCGCCAGGTGGCCGGCTGGGTCCTGCTCGCCTACCTGGTGATCGGCGGGCTGCTGGAGTTCGTCACCGTGAGCGACGGGGCTCGGGGCGACCTGCTGCTCCTGGCCAGCGCCACGCTGGTCCTCTTCGCCCTCGACGTGCCTATCCTCTTGGGCTACTCGGTGGCCCGCTACCAGTCCCCGGAGCAGCTCCCGGGCTGAGCTCCGGAGCCCGGCCCGGCCGGGAGTCCAGACGGAGGCCCAGCCCCAGCACGGAGGCCACCACCAAGAGGGGCCAGAGGGGCGCCGCCCACTCCAGCTCGGTGCTGAGCAGGCCCCCCACCAACGCCCCCAGCAGGAGCACCCCCAGGGCCAGCGCGCCCCGCCGCACCAGGGGCCGGTCCCGGCCCTGCACCAGGGCCATGACGCTGGTGGTCAGGGTGCCGGTCATGTAGGTGCTGGAGAAGCCGGGGATGGCGAGCCGGACGACCGCCACCGACTGCATCCCCATGGCCCCGGCGCCGAGGGCGAGGAGGAGCAGCTGGAGGGCGCCCCCGGGCCCTCCCCGGGCCAGCTCCCAGAGCAGCGCCAGGGCCAGCAGTGCGACCAGCTCGAGCCCCAGCACCACGCTCACCGGACGGGGCCAGGCCGACAGGCGCGGGGCCGGCCGCGCCGCCAGGCGGCTCACCAGCGCAGCTCCCAGGGCATACCCCGCGAGGGAGACGCCGGTGTGGACCGCCAGGGTCCCGTCACGGGTGCCGGCGGCCAGCCCCAGCAGCGCCACGTTGCCGGTGATGACGCTGGCGAAGACGTGGCCCAGCCGGGTGAAGGCGATGACGTCCATGGCCCCCGACGCCAGCGCCAGCGACATGGCCAGGCGCTCCCGCTGCGCCGCCGTCGAGCCCGGGGGATGCTCCACCGGCCCATCCTCGCAGCCGCCCCCGAGCGAGGGGCGCCGCTGTCCAGGGGTCATAGACTCCGCTCCCATGGAGGAGTACGTGCGCGTCAACCTCGCCAACTGGGAGGAGCGGGCCCCGGCCCACGCTCGCTCCCAGCGCTATGCCGTGGCCAGCTTCCTCGCCGACCCCGACTTCATCAGCCAGGTGGTCCGCTTCGACCGGCCCCGGCTGGGAGACCTCAGCGGGGTGCGCGGGCTGCACCTCCAGTGCCACATCGGCACCGACACCGTCTCCCTGGCCCGCCTGGGGGCGCGCATGACCGGGGTCGACTTCTCCCCCGCCGCCCTGGCCGAGGCCCGGGAGCTGGCCGGGCTCACCAGGGCCCGGGCCGAGTTCCTGGAGGCCACCGTCTACGACGCGCCGGAGGTGCTGGCTGGGCGCCGCTTCGGCCTCGTCTACACCGGCATCGGAGCCCTCTGCTGGCTCCCCGACATCCGTCGCTGGGCCGCCGTGGTGGCAGCCCTGCTGGAGCCGGGCGGGCGCCTCTTCATGCGCGAGGGCCATCCCATGCTCTGGGCCCTGGAGGACGGCCGGGCGGACTCGGTCCTGGCCCTGGAGTACCCCTACTTCGAGACGGCGGACGCGCTCGTGCTGGACGAGCCCGGGACCTACGTCGACACCGACGTCGAGTTCCAGCACAACACCACCCACAGCTGGAACCACGGCCTCGGGGAGATCGTCAGCGCGCTGCTGGAGCAGGGCCTGAGGCTGACCGCCCTGGTGGAGCACGACAGCGTCCCCTGGGACGGGCTGCCGGGGCTGATGGAGGAGATCGGAGGGGGCGAGTTCCGACTCCGCGAGCGTCCCCAGCGCCTGGCCCACAGCTACACCCTGGAGGCGGTCAAGGAACGGTAGCCCGAGGGCGGCCGCCAGCGCCAGAGGGAGGGAGCGGGCCCGTCTACTCCAAGCCGGCGGGGCGGCGGCGGGCGAGGGAGCGGAAGCGCAGCACCAGCACGGCCACGAGCACCAGCTCGATCACGCCCCGGAAGATGATCACCGGCTGCTTGTCGAGCAGGCCCCAGATGATCAGGCCCACGCCGAGCGCCAGGAGCGCGCCGGCGATGCCCCACCTGAGGGTGGGGTTGGTGTTGCCCATGAGGAGGCGACCGAGGAAGAACATGGGGGCCCAGTATGGGGCCTCGGTCCCGTCGTCGCTCCCTGGTGCCCCGCGGGAGCCGGATCCGGCGGTCTGCGGTACCGGACCAGCCGACCGCCCAGGCCGCCCGCGACAGGGGCGAGCTGCGCTCCGGGCAGCTCGCCCCTCCCCCCTCGGGGGCACGGCCCGGGCGCGGCGGCTCAGGCCTCGGGGAGGATCCCCGTCACCTCGTGGACGTCGCCGCAGGGGACGCCGAGGGACGCGTGGTGGTCCCGCACCGCCTCGGCGCTGGGGGCCTCCAGGAGGCAGTACACCGGGCCCTCCGGGTTGTGGTAGAGCTCGACCTGGCGCACGCCGAACTGATCCTGCGCCTTGGCCTTGGCCCCCTGGGTGATGTCGGCAATCGCCTCGGCGGGCAGCTTTAGGTCGGGGTGGAAATCCATGAACATCGGCATCTGGTCACCTCCCGCATCGATCCGCTGACGCGGGGATGGTAGCGCCCGCGGCGGAGCAGTAGAGGCGCTTCTTAGCAGCCCTGTACGCGCTGCGCGCCGCACCGGCCACCCGGGCGCGACCGACCCTACTTCTTCTCGACGAACGAGGTGCCGGTGCCAGCTCCCTTCTCGACCATGAAGCGCTCACCCCCGACAGGGGGCAACGAGCGCCGCACCGGCATCGGCGCCGAACGCCGCCGAGCGGCTGGAGCGACTGCTCCTATTACCGTCCTAAGGAGCTGGGTCAAACCCCGGCCAGGTAAGGGGACCGGGACCTAGACGCACTCCCGTCGAAGTAGTTGGCGTGAGTGAACTGGACCGTTTCGTATGAGTCGGACCCGATCAGGACGATCTCGATAGCCGGGTTGTCCCCACACTCTCTCTCCATCTCCGCGTATGCCGTGACAGCCCGCTCGCTATCAGATCCGAAGTCCCTGGTGTCAAGCAGTTTGCCCTTCTCGTGATCGAAGACGAGGAGGAAGTGCTTGATGACGGGTTCACTCATGCGCGACACCTCCGTTGGGCCGTCCCTCCAAGTATGGCACTGCGGCGGCCCTCAGTTCGGCCAGCTCGCGTAGCAGGTCGTGATCCACCGGCTTCCCCGTCTCCTCGGCAGCCATCGCCTCGGAAACGGCCCGCAACCACTGGAGCACCGGCTCGGGGCCTACGTTGCTCTTGAGGTCCTGTTGGATGCGACCCCCGAGACGCTCGACGGTGTATGCCCACTCGTGCATGACCTTGGTCCTGAGCTGTACCTCGATCGCACGCTGGACCCCCTCCTCGTCTGGATAGGACACGACCACGTGTACCGATCGGTACCCTGACCGCCGTGGCGTATCCACGTAGTCGGCCACTCGAAGCGGAGGGCGGTTCTTCCTGAGACGTCGCTCGACCCGTCTGAGATCGGCGACGCTCTCGAGGATCGCCCGACAGCCCCCTATGTCCTGCATGTTGGCCAGCTGCATCGTGGGCTCCCGGCGCAGCTTATCGACGATCGTTGGAATTCGCTTTAGGCGCTGAGACACCTCCACCGCGCACCCCTCGGTTCTGAGTACGGACCGCAAACCCATGTTCGTCTTGGTGAGCGGGTACTGGTGGACTGCCCTGAACTCGACGAGCACGCCGAAGGCGGCCAACACGCGGTCATCCGGTCGCAGCGGCCAGGGTTCCGACTGGCGGAAGAACGTGCGGATAGCCCTCCCCGCCCGGTTGACTTGTGACCTGTTTGGGGCCGAAGCCGTCACGCGTACTCCTCATGCTTCTGTCCGCCGAGGCACGAGGGCAGAGTTTCCACCCTCCGACCCGACGTCCGTGTCGTCGAGTCCCCCGAGGTAGAGGAGCGGCCGGCTCGAGTGGCTTACAGGCTACGGACTCTGACAGCAGACTCAACTGCTACTCGAACGGCACGGAAGCGACTGACTGGGACCGAAGGGGACCAAATCGAGATCAGAATGGAGCCGACGGTCAGACTCGAACTGACGACCGGCGGTTTACGAAACCGCTGCTCTACCACTGAGCTACGTCGGCGGGCGCGCGCCCGAGTGTAGCAACGGGGCCCCGAGGCGCCAGCCCACCGCCGGGCCTCAGTCGACCAGCTCCACCTCCGCATCCACCACCTCGGGGTCGGCGCCCGCGGGAGG
>JASHRA010000008.1 GCA_030038765.1 Candidatus Dormiibacterota bacterium
GAAGATGATGGGGATGACGCCGGCCTGGTTGACGCGCAGGGGCAGGAAGCTGCTGCGACCCTGGTACACCTGCCGGCCCACCACCCGCTGGGCGGACTGGATGGGGATCTTGCGCGTGGCCTGCTGCACGAAGATGATGCCGCCCGCCACCAGGATGCCGATGACGGCGAACATGAAGACGGTGAAGGTCTGGGCCGAGCCCCCGTTGGTGAAGGCCAGCAGCGTGCCCGGGATCTGGGCCAGGATGCCGGTCATGATGATGATCGACACCCCGTTGCCGAGGCCGTACTCCGTGATCAGCTCGCCGAACCACATGATGATGACGGTGCCCGCGGTCAGCACCAGCACGATCTCCACGATCGTCGACCAGGACGCGCTCGCGGAGAGGACCGCCTGGCCGTTGTAGGTGTAGGTCTGGAAGAGCCGGGTGTAGCCGAAGGCCTGCAGCAGGGCCAGGGCCACGGTCAGGTAGCGTGAGTACTGGGTGAGGCGGCGCCTGCCCAGGTCGCCCTCGCGGGAGAGCTCCTTGACCCTGGTGGAGATCACCGTCATCAGCTGCATGATGATGGTGGCGTTGATGTAGGGATTGAGGCCCAGCGCCACCAGCGAGATGCCCACGTTGGTGCCGGAGGTGGAGAACCCGCTGCCGCTGAAGAGGTTGATCAGGCCCAGCAGCCCGTTGGTCTGGAACAGCTGCTGCAGCGCGGCCTGGTTGACGCCGGGGATGGTGACGGTGGCCATGACCCGGAAGACGCAGATCAGACCCACCGTTACCAGCAGCTTGCGCCGAAGCTCGGGGACCTGCATGGCGGCGCGGAGCGCCCCGAACAGGCTCATGCCGAGTTGTCCTGTCCTCCGGCGGGCCCGGCCGTCTCAGCGAGGGCGCGGGTCGGGTGCAGGCGGCGGCGGCGCGGGTGCCGCTGGTCCGCCGCCTGGGCCCGGGCCAGGGCGGCCTCAGGCAGCTCGATCCGGCCCCCCGCCTCCTCCACCGCCCGTCGCGCGGCCCGGCTGGCGCCATCCACCTGGAGCGTGAGCCGGGGCGGGCTGTCCCCGTCCGCGAGCAGCTTCACCGGCCTCGTGGGATGGCGCACCAGCCCCGCCTTGCGCAGCGCCTCGTGGTCCACCACCGTGTCCGCCTCGAAGCGTGCCAGGTCACCGCAGTTGACCACCTGGTACTCGACCCGGAAGCGGTTGTGGAAGCCGCGCAGCTTGGGCACGCGCTGGGTGAGCGGCATCTGCCCGCCCTCGAAGGCCCGGGGCAGGCTCCAGGAGCTGCGTGCGCCCTGGCCCTTCTGCCCCCGGCCGGCGGTCTTGCCCCCGCCGGCGGAGATCCCGCGACCCACGCGCTTGCGCTCGCGGCGGCTGCCGGGAGCCGGCTTCAGCTCATCCAGCCTCACCGCCTTCCCCCTGACGCCCGGCGCGGCCGGGGCTGCGGCGCCTCCGGCAGCTCCTCGACCGTGACCAGGTGACGGACCGCCGCCACCATGCCCCTGATGGAGGGTGAGTCCGGGTGCTCCACCGACTGGTGGAGCCGGCGCAGGCCCAGCGCCGCGATGGTCCGCTTCTGCTCCCCGGCGTAGCCGATGGCGCTCTTGACCCAGGTCACCCTGAGGCCGGCGCCCGGCTCACTCACCGCGCTCGGCCTCCGCCCGGGGGTCGGGCTGGGACGGTCGCAGGCCCAGCTCGGCCAGGGACTTGCCCCGCAGCCGGGCCACGGTCTCGGCCGTGCGCAGCTCGGCGAGGGCGCCGATGGTGGCACGGACGGTGTTGATGGGGTTGCCGCTGCCCAGGGACTTGGTCAGGATGTCCTTGATCCCGGCCAGCTCCACCACGGCGCGCATGGCACCGCCGGAGATGACCCCGGTCCCGGGTGAGGCCGGGCGCAGCAGCACCAGCGCCGCGCCCTCCTTGCGCAGCACCTCGTGGGGGATGGTCCGGCCCACCATGGGCACCCGGATCATGTGCTTCTTGGCGTTGTCCACGCCCTTGCGGATCGCCTCCGGCACCTCCCCCGCCTTGCCCAGGCCGGCCCCGACGCGGCCGGCCCCGTCCCCCACCACCACGAGGGCGCTGAAGGAGAAGCGCCGGCCTCCCTGGACCACCTTGGCGACCCGGTTGAGGCTGACCACGCGCTCGGTGAGCTCGCCCCGGAGCTCTCGGTCCGGGCGTGAGAAGTTGGTGCTCATTGCTCGGCCATCAGAACTGAAGCCCGGCCTCCCTGGCAGCATCGGCCAGGGCCTGGACGCGACCATGGTAAAGGTAGCCGCCGCGGTCGAAGACGGCCCGCTCGATGCCCGCCGCCCGGGCCCGCTCGCCGATGGCGCGGCCCACCTGGGCGGCGCTGGAGCGGTTGGCGCCGCGAGCCTCCAGCCCGCTCTCGGCAGTGCTGGCCGCGGCCAGGGTGCGCCCGCTCTGGTCGTCCACCAGCTGGGCGTAGATGTGCCTCAGGCTGCGATAGACGCAGAGGCGCGGCCGCTGCGGCGTCCCGCTGACGCGGGCCCGGACCCGCCGGTGACGGTGTGCGCGGGCAGCGCCGCGCTCGAACTGGGCCATGCTAGGCCTTGGCTCCCTTTCCGCTCTTGCCCGCCTTGCGCCGGACCACCTCGCCCCGATAGCGCACCCCCTTGCCCTTGTAGGGCTCGGGCTTGCGGGCCGCCCGGATCAGCGCGGCCGTCTGGCCGACCAGGTGCTTGTCGTTCCCGGAGACGGTGACCCGGGTCGGGTCCGGCACCTCCAGCCGCACCCCCTCGGGCGCGGTGAGCCGGACCGGGTGGGAGTATCCCAGCAGCAGCTGCAGGTCCTGGCCCTGGAGGGTCGCCCGGTAGCCGACCCCCTGCAGCTCCAGCTCCTTGCGGTAGCCGACCGTGACCCCGGTCACCATGTTGGCCACCAGGGTCCGGGTCAGACCGTGCAGGGACCGGTGCGGGGCCGAGTCGGTGGGCCGCTCGACCAGGACCTGCCCGCCCTCCTGACGGATCGTCATCGCGGGGGGAACGCGCTGGCTCAGCTGGCCCCGGGGACCGGTCACCGAGACCGTGCCCGGGCTCACCTCCACGGTCACGCCCTCGGGCACGTTGATGGGTGCCCTTCCGATGCGGGACATGGCTACCAGACCTCGGCCAGGACTTCGCCGCCGAGGTGCTGCCGGCGCGCCTGGCGCCCGGTCATGATGCCCTTGGGGGTCGACACCACGGCCACGCCCAGCCCGCCCCGCACTCGGGGCAGCTCCTGGCTGCCGCGGTAGACGCGGAGCCCGGGACGGCTCACCCGGCGCAGCCCGCTGAGGGGCTTGCCGTCCGGCGTCGACGGCTTGAGCTCGATCCAGAGCCGGGGGTGGCCCCGCTCCTCGTCCGTGCCGTAGGCGCGCACGAAGCCCTCCTCGTGGAGGACGCGGGCGATCTCCACCTTGACGTTGCTGGAGGGCATCTCGACCCGCTCCCGGCCCACCAGGTTGGCGTTGCGCAGGCGCGTCAGCATGTCCGCGATCGGGTCACTCAGCAATTTCGCTCACCAGCTCGACTTGCGAACCCCGGGGATCTGGCCCAGGGAGGCATGGATTCTAAAGCAGATGCGGCAGAGCCCGAACTTGCGCATGTAGGCGCGCGGCCGTCCGCAGAGGTTGCAGCGGTTGCGCGCCTGCACCGCGAAGCGGGGCGCCCGCCGACTGGCCATGATCTTGGACTTCTTGGCCATCTCTCCTCCTAGCGCCGGAACGGCATGCCGAGCGCGGCCAGCAGGCTCCGGCCCTCGGCGTCGCTGTGGGCGGTGGTGACGATGGTGATCTCCATCCCCCGCAGCTTGTCGATCTTGTCGTAGTCGACCTCGGGGAAGACCAGCTGCTCGACCAGCCCGAGGGTCAGGTTGCCGTGCCCGTCGAAGTGCGCGGCCACGCCCCTGAAGTCACGGATCCGGGGCAGCGCCACGCTCACCAGGCGGTCCATGAACTCGTACATGCGACGGCCGCGGAGCGTCACCTTGAGGCCCACCACCATGCCGGTGCGGAGCTTGAAGGCGGCCACCGACTTGCGCGCCTTGCGCACCGCCGGCTGCTGCCCGGTGATGGTGCGCAGGTCGTTGGTGGCCGCGTCCAGGGCCTTGCCGTTCTGGATCGCCTCGCCGAGCCCGATGTTCACCACCACCTTCTCCAGCTTCGGCACCTGCATCAGGTTGAGGTAACCGAACTCGGAGACCAGGCCCGGGACCACCTGCTCCCGGTAGCTCTCCAGCATCCGCGGCGGGCTGGCCGGCTGTGCGCTCATGCCCGCGGCGGCCTCAGGTAGTCCTTGCCGCAGCGCTTGCAGTAGGGCACGTAGTGGTCGCCGTCGAGGCGGCGGCCGAGCCGGGTGGGCTGGTCACAGTTGATGCAGATCAGCTGCACGTTGCTGTAGTGGAGCGGGGCCGGGAAGTCCACGATGCCGCCCTGCATGGCGGCGGTGCCGCCGCGGCGCTGACCGGCACGCTGGTGACGCTGGCGGATGTTGACGCCGCCGACCACGATCTTCTGCTGCGCCGAGAGGGTCCGCTCCACCACCCCGCGCTTGCCCCGCTCCGACCCGGAGATCACGACCACCGTGTCCCCGGAGCGGATGTCGAGGGTGCGCACGTGCTGCGGTGGGGCCGGCCGGCGGCGTGACACGTCAGAGCACCTCCGGCGCCAGGGAGACGATCTTCATGAAGTTGCGGTCACGCAGCTCCCTGGCGACGGGGCCGAAGATGCGCGTGCCCCGGGGGTTGTTCTGGGGATTGATGAGCACGGCCGCGTTGTCGTCGAAGCGGATCCGGGTACCGTCCGGCCTTCGACACTCCTTGGCGGTGCGGACCACCACCGCCTTGACCACGTCGCCCTTCTTGACCCCGGAATTGGGCTGGGCGACCTTGACCGCGGCCACGATGATGTCGCCCAAGGAGGCGTAGCGGCGGTAGGAGCCGCCCAGCACCCGGATGCAGAGGATCTCGCGGGCGCCGCTGTTGTCCGCCACCTTGAGCACGGTCTCCTGCTGGATCACTAGCGGGCCCGCTCCACGATCTCAACCACGCGCCAGCGCTTGGTCCGGCTGAGCGGCCTCGTCTCCGCGATCCGGACCCGGTCGCCCACGTGGCACTGGTTCTCCTCGTCGTGGGCCTGGAAGCGGTGGTTGCGGCGCAGGACCTTGTGGTAGAGGGGGTGAGCGCGCAGGTCGATGACCTCGACCACCACCGTCTTCTCCATCTTGTCGCTGACCACCATTCCCACCCGGACCTTGCGCCGGGCCCGGGTCTCGGTCGCCGGGGCCTGGCTCACGACCCGCCCCCCTCGGCCGCCTCGGCCAGCTGACGCTGGCGGATCAGGGTCTGGACCCTGGCGATGCCGCGGCGCACCTCGCGGATGCGGCGGTGCTGCTCCAGCTGGCCCGTGGCCCGCTGGAGGCGGAGCTGGAGCAGCTCCTGGTTGCGTTCCAGCAGGGCCTCGCCGAGGCCCACGTCGTCCATCTCCTGGAGCGCCTGGACGTCGTCGCGGCGCTTGCTCACTCGGTCCCCTCCGCGGTGCCCGCGTCCTCGCGCACCACGAAGCGGGTCTTGACCGGCAGCTTGTGCGCCGCCAGCCGCATCGCCTCGCGGGCCGTGTCCATGGCAACACCATCCATCTCGAAGAGGATCCGCCCCGGCAGGACCACGCTGACCCAGGAGTCGGGATTGCCCTTGCCCGAGCCCATGCGGGTCTCGGCGGGCTTCTTGGTGATCGGCTTGTCCGGGAAGACTCGGATCCAGATCTTACCGCCCCGGCGAACGTGCCTCGTCATGGCGCGCCGGGCCGCCTCGATCTGCCGGTTGCTCATCCAGCAGGGCTCAAGCGCCTGCAGCCCGAAGGGGCCGAAGGCCAGCGACGAGCCCCGGTAGGCGGCCCCGGTCATCCGGCCCCGGTGCTGCTTGCGGTGACGCGGGCGGCGCGGGATCAGCATCTCAGGCCTCCTCCGTCGGCTTGTCCTCGGCCGGCTTGGCCGCCGCCCGCCGCCGAGGCGCCGGCTTGGCCGGGGCCGCCGTGGGAGCGCTGGCCTCGGGCTTCTCCGCCGCCCCGGCGGCCTCGGGC
>JASHRA010000095.1 GCA_030038765.1 Candidatus Dormiibacterota bacterium
CGGCTCCTGCGCGGTGGCCGAGTTGAGGTACTCGCCCTCCGCGACGTGGGTCTCCACTGCCCGGGGCAGGTCCAGGCTGGCGGCGGCGACGCTGAGCGCGTTGGTCTCGATGGCGGGTATGAGCGGGCTGCGGTAGGCGTTGACGCTTCCCAGCTCGCCCACGTCCTGGACCTCGGTGACCTGGCCGATCCGCGAGATCATGGCCGGCGCCGAGCTCGGGAGCTCAGCCGCCTGCCCGGTGACCGTCGCGCCCGGCGTCACCGTGAGCAGGTTGGTGCCGAGCCGGCTGATCTCTGCCAGGAGACCGGCCTGGGAGGACGAGGAGAGACCCAGCACGGCCACGATCGCGCCCACCCCGATGGCGATGCCGAGCGCCGACATGGCGGCCCGGAAGGGCCTGGTCCTGAGGCCGACGCTGGCCAGCCGGCCCAGGTCCGAGGGTGAGAGCCGGCCCCGCTCCGACCGCGCCGATCTCACTGGCCGACCCCTTCCGCGACGCCCGCAGATCCGGTCTGCGGCCGCGCTGGCTCCGTGGGCGCTCCCCCGGCCCGCTGGCAGGTGTCGGAGACGATGTGGCCATCCAGCATCTCGATCCGGCGCGGCATGCGGGCCGCGATGGAGCGGTCGTGGGTGATGACGACGATGGTGGCGCCGCGTCGGTGGAGCTGGTCCAGGAGGGCCAGGATGGAGGATCCGGTGGCCTGGTCGAGGTTGCCGCTGGGCTCGTCGGCCAACACCAGGGCCGGCGCTCCCACCAGGGCCCTGGCGATGGCCACGCGCTGGCGCTGGCCCCCCGAGAGGTGGGTGGGGCGGGCCCGGGCCCGGTCCCCGAGGCCCACGGCCCAGAGCGCGCTGAGGGCCTCCTCGCGGCGCTGGCGCGCCGGGACGCCGGCGTAGAGGAGCCCGTCGGCGACGTTCTCCAGCAGCGTGGCGTGCTCGGCCAGGAAGAACTGCTGGAAGACGAAGCCGATCTGGGTGGCGCGGAGCGCCGCCAGCTGGCGGTCGCCGAGCGCCGCCACGTCCTCTCCGGTCACACGGACCGCGCCCGAGCTGGGCCGGTCCAGGGTGCCCATGAGGTGCAGCAGCGTCGTCTTCCCCGAACCCGAGGGCCCGAGCACGCCCAACAGCTCACCCCTCTCCACCCGCAGGCTGACGCCGCTCAGAGCAGCCAGCGGGGGACGGGTGGGATAGACCTTGGTCACCTCTTCCAGCTCCAGCACCGGCTCCATCAGAGGGACGGGACCACGACGCGATCCCCGACCGCGAGATGTGAGCTGCTGACCTGCACCAGGCCCTCGGCGTCGTCGAACATGCCGAGCGAGACCTCGATCAGTCGGTGCGCTCCCGAGGGGGACACGACCTCCACCTCGTAACCCCCGCCGGCCCGGGCCAGGAGGGCGTCGACGGGTACCACCAGCGCGTCCTTGACCTCGGCCGTGGTGATGGTGACGTCGACCGGAGCCTGGTCCCAGCTCCCCGTGGCGGAGGGGTCGGTGGGCGTCACCAGCACGGTGATGGTGGGGGTCCCACCGCCGCCCTGGTCGCCGCTGTCACTGGGACTGGTGGCGACGGTGCCGACTGAGGAGATCACCCCGGGCGTGGTGTCGCCGTCGGGGAGGGTGATGCTGACCTGGTCGCCGGCCTTCACCTCGGCCTGGTCCGCGGCATCGAGGGCGATGCTCACCTGTCGTGCCGTGGAGGAGGCGTCCAGGACCGCCGTCCCCGGGCCTGCCGCCGCGCCCAGGGTGGCGACCAGGGAGGTGATCCTGGCAGCGCTGGGCAGGAAGGCGGCCTCACCCAGGGGCAGTGAGCCGGTCTCCTGGAGGCCCAGCGCCGCCTGCAGGCGCGCCAGGGCGTACTCGGTCTCGCCGCTGAAGTAGTCCGAGCTGGGGCTCAGCTCGGTGCTGCTGGCGTAACCGAGTGCCACCAGGTCGGCGTTGAGCTGGGCCACGTCTTCTCCGGACATCCCCTCGGACAGGGAGCGGTAAGCGGGCGTGGCGCCGTAGAGCAGCACCACCGGCAGGCCGTCGACGGCGTAGAGCTCCTGGCCCTGGCTCACCACCTGGCCCGGGGTCGGCAGCCAGGTGAAGGCGCCGGAGCCGGCACTGGCCCCCGCGCCCGGGGGCGGGCAGGCCACGGTGTAGCTCCCGGCGTAGCCCAGGGTGGCGCTCAGCTGCATCTGCGACGAGAGGTCCCGACGCTGGACCGTGGCCAGCGCGGCGGCGGGCGGCTGATCCTGACGGCTCCGTCCGCTGCGAGCCGGCCGGCCCAGGGCCCCGGCGAGTGCGGTCGCGCCCAGGGCGACCGCAACCAGGGCCAGCAGCGCCGCGGCGACCCTGGTGCGGCGCCGCAGCCGGGGTCGTCGGCGCGGCATGGGCGGCGGCACTGGTTCCGTCGGTGGCGGCGCGGCGGGTGTCGCGGGCTCAGCCACCTTGGCCACCCTGAACTCCCTGGCAGGCCTTCTGGGCGCTCTGGAACGCGGGCGAACTGGGATCGATACCGCTCCCCGCCAGGTCCGAGCCCTGGCTCACCCCTCCGTTGCTGAAGGTGATGGTGGGATCCGGGTAGTTGGGCAGGCCGTGGCTGCGCATGCACTGGGCGTACTTGAGGGCTCGAGCCTCGATCTGCTCTTGCTTGGCGGGACTGAGATCCAGCCCGTGGCCGGCGAACTTCTGGCAGGCCTTGGTCGCCGCCTCGTACTGGGGCGAGGTGGGATCGACGTCTCCCGGCAGGCTGAAGCCACCCTGGCTGTTGGGGTCGGGGAAGTCCGAGACCCCGTGGGAGCGCATGCACTGGGCGTACTCCAGGGCCAGAGTGGACCCGGAGGAGGGCGTGCCCGAGTGCGAGGGGGCTCCCCCGCACGCGGCGAGGCAGAGGCAGGCCACGGCGACCGCCGCTCCGGGCGCCCAGCGGGGGGCGCCGCGCCCGGCCCTCCGGCGCGCTCTGGCTAGGATCGTTCTCATCTCTGGGCTCCTTCGATCGCGGTCGACACCGTCCGGAGCCGTTTCTAGGCGAGAGCTGGTCACAGCACCGTGCCAGACCCTGTGACCCGGCTGTGACCCAGCCGCGGGCACCATCGACAGGCCGGGGGGTCCAAGTTCCGACGCGGGCCGAGGGAGTCTCTAGCGGATGCGAGTGCTGGTGGCGGAGGACAACGGAGACCTGGCCCAGGCCCTGGGCGTGGGCCTGCGCCGGGAGGGCATGGCGGTCGACGTCGTGCTCGACGGAGCCGCGGCCCTCTCCCACCTGGAGGTCAACCGCTACGACGTGCTGGTCCTGGACCGAGACCTGCCCCAGGTCCAGGGCGACGCCGTCTGCCGTGCCATGGTGAGCAGCGCCAGCCCCACCCGGGTGCTCATGCTGACGGCGGCCAGCACGGTGCGGGAGCGCGTGGACGGGCTCGGCCTGGGGGCGGACGATTACCTCTCCAAGCCCTTCGACTTCGCCGAGCTGGTGGCCCGGATCCGGGCCCTGGCGCGGCGCCCCAGCCTTTCTCTGCCCCCCACGCTGGAGCGCGGCCAGCTCACCCTGGACCCCAGCCGCCGGGTCGCCCTGCGCGCTGGCCGCCGCCTGACGCTGACGCCCAAGGAGTTCGCCCTGCTGGAGTGCCTCATGGAAGCGGGCGACCGGGTGGTCTCCAGCGAGGAGCTCCTGGAGCGGGTCTGGGACGAGGCTGCCGATCCCTTCACCACCACGGTCAAGACGACCGTCGGCCGCCTCCGGGCCAAGCTCGGCGAGCCACCCTGCATCGAGAACCTCCGTGAGGGCGGCTACCGGATCCTGGAGCTGTGAGCGCGGGCCTGGGGGAGCGCGTCCGTGGCTGGCTCCGGCGCGGCTCGCACCGGCTCACGGCCCGGCTCCGCCTGACCCTCTTCTACAGCGGCCTCTTCGTTCTCTGTGCCGCCTGCCTCCTGGCCGTCCCCTACCTGCTCATCCGCAGCACCCCGGCCGGGACCATCAGCTACGACCGCGCCGACCACACCTACACCTACATCGGGGCCAGTGGGCTGGTCATCCACGGACAGGTCGCGGTCGCCCCGCACGGACGGGCCGGTGGCGGAGTGGCTGTCAGCGTGACGCAGACACGCGAGATCGCGGAGAAATTCCTCGCCCTCGCCTCCGCCCAGCAGGCGAGCGAGCTCCACCAATTGCTGCTCTACTCTGGGCTGGCCCTGGCGGGGATGGCCCTGGTCTCCCTGCTGTTGGGCTGGGTCGTCGCCGGTCGCATCCTGCGCCCGGTGCGGGAGATCAACTCCGCCGCGCGCAGCATCTCGGCCGAGAGTCTCCACAGGCGCCTCCCCCTGGACGGCCCCGACGACGAGTTCAAGGAGCTTGGGGCGACCCTCAACCGCATGTTGGAACGGCTGGACAGCGCCTTCGAGTCCCAGCGTCGTTTCGTGGCCAACGCGTCCCACGAGCTGCGAACGCCGCTCGCCGTGGAGCGCACCCTGCTCCAGGTGGAGCTCGCCGACCCCGACATCTCCCTCGAGAGCCTGCGGGCGACCTGCGAGAAGCTGCTCCGTTCCGGGGCCGACCAGGAGCGCCTGATCGAGGCCCTGCTGGCCCTGGCCAGCAGCGACCGCGGCCTGGAGGAGCGTCAGCCGGTGGACCTGGCCCAGGTGGTGAGGGAGGCTCTCACGCTGCCATTGCGCGCGGAGGTGGAGCGTCGAGGCCTGAGGCTTACCGCCGACCTGGCCGGCGCGCCCACGCTCGGTGACGAGGCACTGCTGCTGAGGCTGGCCAGCAACCTCCTGGAGAACGCCACCAGACACAACCAGCCGGCGGGCTGGCTCCGGGTGGAGGCCGGCCGCCGCGGCGGCCGCAGCTTCATCGCCGTGTCGAACTCCGGCCCGCGGATCCTGGAGAGCGAGATCGATCGACTCCTGCAGCCCTTTGAGCGGCTGGTCCGGGCCCGCACTGGCAACCAGGGGGGACACGGCCTGGGGCTGGCACTGGTCCAGTCCATCGCACGGGCGCACCAGGCCGAGCTGACGCTGACGGCCCGCCCGGAGGGCGGGATCGACGTGAGGGTGAGTTTCCCGGCCAGCGTCCCGCCCGCGTTGCCCGACCGCGGCCTGGAGCGCGTCGTGGCCGGGAGCTCGACTCCACTCACCTAGACGCCAGTCTCACGCCCCGTGCAGGCTCCGGCAGGTTGGAGTGCCGGGAGTGAGCCCTACCCTCCTCACGAACAACTTAGGTCGCCTATCGGCGCCTTCAGTCCGCTCCTCCGGGCGGCGTCTACGCGACCGTGGCCAGTCGTGGCCAGCAGCCAGCGCCGGCGGGGCTTGATACAGATGGCTACTGCCGGCCAGCTCCACTGCCGCTCCAACCAACGGCTCTACTACCCCGTCGACGGAGATCGTCTGTCTT
>JASHRA010000096.1 GCA_030038765.1 Candidatus Dormiibacterota bacterium
TCGCTCTGGGCCGGCCAGCGGCACCGCAACCTGACCCTCGGCGTCGGTGGCGGGATCCTCCTCGTCGGCATCCTGGCCGTTCTCTTCGTGCTCCCCTGGGCGACCATCACCCTGGGCGTCAGGGCGCACCAGCTGAGCGACACCGTCACCATCCAGGGAACGGTCGGCACCAGCCAGGGCACCCTGGACCAGATCCCCACCGAGGCGCTCCAGACCACCACCCTGAGCCAGAACTTCACCGTGACCCCGAGCGGCACCCAGCAGCTGGCGCCTGTTCCTGCCACCGGAACGCTCGAGTTCTGCTGGAACGGCGCCTCGACCGGCCTCATGCTCTCCTTCCAGGGCAACTCACCCGAGTTCAAGGCGGGCAGCTCGGTCGGCTTCACCACCACCAGCGCCGGAGAGAACCAGACCGTCTCGCTGCCCAGCTGTCCCAGCTACTCCCAGGGGGTGGCGGTGCAGGCGGACGCCAACACCCTGGGGGCCCAGGGCAACGTCGGCTCGGGCCAGAGCTGGAACTGGAGCAACTACAGCAACTCTGGCTGCATCAGCATCGGGTCACCCCAAAACGGCTGCAACAACTCGGCTGGCAGCCTGCAGATCGCGAACTCCAGCGCCATGACCGGTGGCGCCAACGCCACCACCCAGTCGGTGTTCTCCACCAGCGACGTGTCGGCGGCGCAGTCGCAGATGCAGACCGTCGACACCAGCCTCACCCAGAAGGCCCAGCGGCAGCTGCGCAAGGCGGCCGGCTCGCTGGTGCTGGCCCAGGACCCCTCGGGCAACGGCATCGACGTCACCGTCACCAATCCCACCCTGCCCACCGGCTGCAACACCAGCGCGTCCAATCCCTGCCCGGCGGCCAAGACCCAGACCTTCACCGTCTCGGTGAGCGCCGCGGCCAGCGCCTACAACCCCCAGGTGGCGCGCGCGGCGGTGCTGAAGGACCTCAGGTCGAAGGTCCCCACCGACGCCGAGCTGCTCGCCGATCCCCACATCGGCACCCCCCGGGTGGTCTCGGCGGGGGCCGGGGGCAGCATCACCCTGACCGCCAAGGCGAGCGGCTACTGGGCCGCCAAGCTGGACCTCAAGCCGCTGCAGAAAAAGGTCGCCTTCATGAGCCCGGGATCGGCTCGCACGTACCTGCTCTCGCAGCTCCCCGGGGCCAGCACGGTGTCGATCCGGCAGTCTCCCTTCGGGCTGCCCTGGCTGCCCCTCTTCTCCGGTCGCATCCACCTGGTCCGCGTCTCCATCACCCAGGGCCGGAACGCTGGCTGATCTCCAGGCCCGCCCCGGCTCGGGACGGGTGATGGCCCTGGACCCGGGCCGGGCGCGGGTCGGGGTGGCGGTCAGCGACGAGACCCGCGTCATCGCCCAGCCCCGCGCGGTGCTGGAGCGGCGCGGGGGCGGGGCCGACATCGCCCGTATCGTGGAGATGGTGCGGGAGCTCTCCGTGACCGAGATCTGCGTCGGCCTGCCGCTCCAGATGGACGGGAGCGAGGGCGAGGCGGCGCGCTGGGCACGCCACTACGGGACCCAGGTGGAGCGCGCCACCGGGATGCCGGTCAGCTTCGTCGACGAGCGCCTCACCACCCGCCAGGCGGAGCGCCAGCTGATCGCCGAGGGCGCCTCCCGGAAGCGGCGCCGCCAGCGTGGGGACGGCGTGGCCGCGGCGCTCATCCTGCAGCAGGCGCTGGCCAGCCCGAGGCGGGCGGGCCGTTGAGGCACGGGCGCCTCTGGCTCGGCTGCCTGCTGCTCCTGCTGGTCCTACTGGGGGCGGTCGGCGGGGCCGCGCTCTATCTCCGCGGCCAGCTGGCCCCGGTGCAGGCCAACCAGCACAGCAAGCTGCTGGTGACGGTCCGCAAGGGCGAGTCCTTGGAGCAGCTCTCGGACCGGCTCCAGGCCCGCGGGGTGGTCCGCAACGCCTTCGTCTTCCGCCTCTACGCCGACACCAAGCACCTCGCCTCCCAGCTCCGGGCAGGCAAGTTCGAGCTCGACCGGGGCATGTCGGCCGACGAGATCATCGCCGTGCTCAAGGGCCCGCCCCTGAGCCAGGCCTTCGACGTCACCGTCCCGGACGGGCTGCGCGCCGCTCAGGAGGCGAACCTGCTCCAGTCCGACGGGCTCTTCCCGGCCCAGCGCTACCTCCAGGTGGTGAACGCGGCCACCCAGTTCCCCGATGTCAGCCCGCTGCCGGGGACGCCGGCCGGCGCCGGCTGGGAGGGGCTGGCCTTCGGCGACACCTACCAGGTGCTGCCCAAGATCACGGCGCGCCAGTTCCTCGACAAGCAGCTGGAGGACTTCGACCTGCGCCTGCGGACCAAGATCCTGGCCGGCGCCGCCGCGGTCGGGCTCACCCCCTACCAGGTGGTGGTCCTGGCCTCGATCGTCTCCGCCGAGGCGGCCACTCCCCACGACCGGGGGCTGGTGGCGGGCGTCTTCTTCAACCGCCTCCACGCCGGCATGGCGCTCCAGAGCGACGTCACCGTGCTCTACGCGCAGTCGCTGGCCGGCGACCACAGCACGGAGGTCGACACCGGCTTCGCCTCCCCCTACAACACCTACCTGCACACGGGACTTCCCCCGGGGCCCATCGACAGCCCCGGGGAGGCGGCCATCGAAGCCGTGCTCCACCCCATCGCCAGCGGCTACTTCTACTTCCTGGCCCTGCCCGACGGCAAGGTGGAGTACAGCGTGACCCTGGCCCAGCACCAGCAGCAGGTGGCGGAGGCGGGGGAGGGTTGAGCCGAGGGCGCTCCGCGTGAGCGGCGAGGAGGCGATCGGCTGGGGCGCCCTGGGGCTGGTGGGCGGGCTGCTCATGGGCCAGCTCTCGCTGCTCCTGGAGCGGCCCCTGGCCGGGGACGAGCCCAGGCCCCGCCTGGGGCCGACCTACATCGAGCTGGCCCTGCTGCCGCTGCTGGGCTTCGTCGGCTTCGCCAGCTTCGCCCTGCGCCAGGGCATGGGGGCCGGGCTCCTGGTACACAGCCTCTGGATCCTGGTCCTGCTCCAGATCCTCGGCTTCGACCTGAAGCACCGCCTGGTGCTGGACGTGGTCACGCTGCCCGGGCTGGTCCTGGCCCTGGCCCTGGCCAGCTTCAGCCCCGACCTCTCCCTGCCCCGGGCCCTCTTCGGCTTCCTGGTCGGGGGCGGGCTGCTGCTGCCCCTGGCCGTGATCAGCACCGTCTTCCACCACGGCGAGGGCTTCGGCTGGGGCGACGTCAAGCTGGGCATGCTGATCGGCAGCATCACCGGCATGAGCCTGGACTACGGGCAGCTCTACGCGCTCTGGGCGCTGGTGGCCGGGGCCATGCTGGGCGGGGTGGTGACCCTGCTGCTGCTGCTCAGCCGGCGCCTGCACCTGGGGGACGCCGTCCCCTACGGGCCCTTCCTCGTCTTCGGGGCCGGGCTGATCCTCTACTTCATGTAGGCGAGGGCGCCAGCTCCGCCATCGGCTCCCCGGCCAGGATCTGCTCCAGGGCGGTGATGGGCTCGCCCGCCAGGCGCGTGCCCTGCTCCCGCTTCAGCACCCGCAGCGCCTCCGGGCCCTCCATGCCGCGGCGGTAGGGTCGGTGCGCGGTGAGCGCCTCGTAGACGTCCGCCACGGCCAGGATGTGGGCTCCGTGGGGCATCTCGGGGCCCCTCAGGTTGCGGTGGTAGCCGCTGCCGTCCAGGCGCTCGTGGTGGGAGGCGGCCATCTCGGTGACGTCGTCCAGGGTCCAGAGCGGGGAGAGGATCTGCTGGGTCAGGGCGGGGTGGCGCTGCATCTCCTCCGCCTCCTCCGCCACGAGCGGTCCGGGCTTGTCCAGGATGGAGTTGCTGACGGCCAGCTTGCCGAGGTCGTGGAGGAGTCCGGCCAGGCCCACGCGCTCCTGCTCCTCGGGCGAGAGACGCATGGTCTCCGCCATCAGCCGGGAGATGGCGGCGACGCGGGTGGAGTGGTTGGTCGTCCAGGGCGACTTGGCGTCGACCACGGCGGCGAAGACCTCGGCCACGCGGACCAGCTCGTCCGTCGCCTGGGGGCCGATGTCGCGCGGCTCGGGGTCGAGGCGGCTGACGTGCTCGGGATGGCCGATCTCCGCCAGCTGGCGCCAGAGGCGGCCGTTGCGGGCGTGGGCCAGCATCAGGTCGACCAGCACCGGGTCGAACCAGCGGCCCCGGCGCTGGCGCAGGATCATCTCGGCGGCCCTGCCCCCGCCCTGGCTCCAGAAGATCTCCACCGTCTGCGCCAGGAGCGCGATGCGGGAGAGCATGGGCACCTCGTCGCCCCTCAGGCCCCGGGGCCGACCGCCGCCGTCCCAGTGCTCGTCCAGGTTCTCCACCGCGGCCGCCGCCGGCTCCTCCCAGCCCAGCTGGCGCACCAGCTCGGCGCCCTGCTGGGAGCGGACCTCGATCAGCTCGTTGGCCAGGCCCGGCCCCCGGCTGCCCACCGACACCATCTGCGCCATCCGCCTCGTGATCGGCGCCGCCGGGGCGGTCTGGCGGATGGCGAAGACCAGCGAGCGCCACTGGCCGCTGGTGTCGGCCACCTTGAGGCGCGCCTTGGTGCGGCGGTCGTCGGCGTGGAACCAGTGGGTGACGCTGTAGGCGTTGGCGGAGCAGCCCACGTCCTTCAGCAGCAGGGCGTAGAAGAGGTCCTGGCGCTCCTGGGGCAGCAGCTCCAGCCACTTGGCCACCTGCATGCCGAGCCAGCAGGCGCGCAGGGCGTGCCCCATCGGCTCCCCCTCGGCCAGGTCCAGGGCGCGGGACAGGGAGGCGATCACCAGCGAGCTGGGGAGATGGCCCGGCGCCAGCTTCCGGCCGGGGCTCGGGCCCGGGCTGATTGCCATCGCCACCCACGCTAGGCGGGCTCGCCGCAGGTCGAGATCGCGATCTCGACGCGATCTCTGACGACCACGTCGCGGCCGGGCCCTTGGGGGCCCGGCAAAGCTGCCATGATCAACCTGCGTCCGGGCCAGGCGGGCGGAGCCGAGGAGGAGTGCGCGGATGATCAATGCCGGTGAGCTGAGGGCGGGCACGACGGTGGAGCGCAACGGGCAGCTCTGGGAGGTCCTCTCCTTCGAGCACATCAAGCTCGGCCGCGGCACCGCGGTGGTCCGGACCCGCCTGCGCAACCTGGACACGGGCTCCGTCACCGAGGAGACCTTCCGCCCCGAGGAGCGCTTCCCCCGGGCCCGGATCGAGAAGGTGGACGTCCAGTACCTCTACCGCGACGGGGAGCAGTACGTGGTCATGGAGAGCCAGACCTTCGACCAGTTCCCCCTCGATCCCGGCCAGTTCGGGGACGCGGCCCGCTACGTGCGCGAGTCGGACCACCTCTTCGTCCTCCGCCACGAGGGCAGGGTGCTGGGGGTGGAGCTGCCCATCGCCGTGGAGCTGGAGGTGGTCGAGACCGAGCCCGGCTTCCGCGGCGACACCGCCACCGGGGCCAGCAAGCCGGCCACGCTCAGCACCGGGCTGGTGGTCGACGCCCCCCTCTTCGTCGAGGTGGGCGACACCCTCAAGGTGGACACCCGCTCCGGCAAGTACCTGGAGCGGGTCCAGTGACGACCCACGTGCTGACCTCGGCGTCGCCGCCGCCCCCGGGCCGCGTCCGCGTCGCCACCGAGGTGGTGGGCTCGATCGTGGCCTACGCCGCCCTCGCGGTCGAGGGCGTGGCCGGGCTCTGCGAGCCGGTGGGCATGCCCAGCCTCCCGCCCCACCTCCAGCACAGCCACCGCGGGGTGCGTCTGCAGATGGTGGGAGACACCGGCATCCGTCTCGACCTCCACCTGGCGGTCCGTCCCGACGCCCGCCTGCAGAGCCTCGCCGAGGAGCTCCAGGAGCGCGTCGGGCGCGACCTGCACAGCATGCTGGGGCTGGACGCCGTCGAGATCAACCTCCACATCGCCGAGCTGGAGCCTTGAGCTCCGGGCCCCGGCACCGGGCCCGGGAGCTGGCGCTGCAGCTGCTCTTCCAGCAGGAGGCGCGGCCCCACGACTGGCGCCCAGCCCTCGCCTACCTTCTGGAGCAGGAGCCGGACCGGGCCGTCGACCGGGGCCTGGTCGAGGCCCTGGTCGGGGGCACGCTGGCCCACCTGGAGGAGATCGACCTCAGCCTCGGGGCCGCCTCCAGCTGGAGCCTGGACCAGATGGGGCAGCTGGAGCGGACCGTGCTCCGGCTGGCCACCGAGGAGCTCTGCTGGGAGCGGGGGACGCCGGTGGCGGTGGTGATCGACGAGGCCGTGGGGCTGGCCAAGGAGCTGGCCGGCGAGGACTCGGGCCGCTTCGTCAACGGGGTCCTGGGGCAGATCGCGCGCCGCCGGCAGGGGGCGTCCGAGGCGGCCGGTGCGCGTCCTCCAGGTAGGTGAGCTGGCGGCCCTGATCCGGGCCGCGCTGGAGGAGGAGCCGGGGCTCCAGGACACCTACGTCGAGGCCGAGCTCGGCGACGTCCACCACTCCGCGGCCGGCCACTGGTACTTCAGCCTCAAGGACTGCCGCGCGGAGCGGCGCGAGGCGGCGGTGATCCGGGCCGCCATGTTCCGCCGCGAGGCCCAGGGACTGCGCTTCCAACCGGAGACCGGGATGCGGGTGATCGCCCACGGGTCGGTGTCCCTCTACTCCGGGCAGGGCACGCTCCAGCTCTACCTCGACAGCCTGGAGCCGCAGGGGGTGGGGGCGCTGGCGCTCGCCTTCCAGCAGCTGGTCCAGCGCCTCCAGGCGGAGGGCCTCTTCGCGCCCGAGCGCAAGCGCCGCCTGCCCTTCCTGCCCCGGCGCCTGGCGGTGGTGACGTCGCGCCAGGGCGCCGCCGTGAGGGACGTCATCCACGTGGTGCAGCGCCGCTGCCCCATCACCGAGGTCCTGGTCGTGCCCAGCCTGGTCCAGGGCGAGGGCGCCGTGCCCGCCCTGCTGGCGGCGCTGGAGCTGGCCGGCCGGGCCGAGGTGGACGTGGTCCTGCTGGTCCGGGGCGGGGGCTCGCTGGAGGACCTCCAGGCCTTCAACTCCGAGGCCCTGGCGCGCGCGGTCCTGGCCTGTCCCCACCCCGTGGTCACGGGGGTGGGCCACGAGACGGACACCTCGGTGGTCGACTTCGTGGCCGACCTGCGCGCTCCCACCCCCTCGGTGGCGGCGGAGCTGGCGGTGCCCGACCTCCGCGCCCTGCGGCGGGGCCTGGCCGAGCGCTCGGACCGGGTCCTCCGCTGGGGCCAGGCGAGGCTGGACCGGGAGCGGGCGGGGCTGGCCCAGGCCCGCCGACGCCTGGGCCGGCTGGCCC
>JASHRA010000097.1 GCA_030038765.1 Candidatus Dormiibacterota bacterium
ATGATCTACGTCGTGGACACCACCAGCCCCAACAGCGGCGGCGTCATCACCGTCTCCAACCCGGTCATCTTCAATCTCGTCAACGGCAACATGAGCGCCATCTCCGGCTGGCTGGTGATGCTGGGGGCGGCGGCCATCTACGCCGGCCTGACGCTGCGGCATGACCTGGTGCGGCGGCGCCAGGGCCTCTCCGCCCCGCCTCCCAGCCTCAGCCTGCTCCGGATCGGCATGGTCCTGGTGGCGGGCGTGCTCCTGGTCCTCATCTGCAACGCCAACCGGGGCACCACCACCCCCTTCAGCGGCGTGCCCCCGGTGCTGCCGGTGCTGCTGGTGGCGGTGGTGGGGGCGTCGCTCCTGCTCAGCGCCACGCGCTTCGGCCGCTACGTCTACGCCATCGGGGGCAACGCCGAGGCGGCCCGCCGCGCTGGCGTCAACCTGGCCTGGATCAAGACCGCCGGCTTCGCCCTCTCCGGGCTGACCGCGGGCATGGCCGGCATCGTCTACGAGTCCCGCCTGGGCTCCATCTCCATCGACATCGACGGCGGCACCCTGGTCCTCTACGCGGTCGCCTCCGCCGTCATCGGCGGGGCCAGCCTCTTCGGGGGCCGGGGCAAGCCGGTGCACGCGCTGCTGGGAGGGGTGGTGATCGCCGCCATCTACAACGGCATGGGTCTCTTGGGGATGTCGACGGCCATCCAGTACATGGTCACCGCGCTGGTCCTCCTGGCGGCGCTGACGGTGGACCGCCTGGCCCGCCGCGGCCGCGCCTTCCGCAGCTCCGAGGCCTGAGCCCTCCCGGCCATGGCTCCTCCCCCGAGCCCCAGGAAGATGGCACGCGGAGCCCCGGCGGGTTCTCCCCCCGGTGCCGGCCCGGGCTAGGGCGAGCCCATGGCACGGACCGAGCGGGGCGCCACCCAGGAGGGGGTGCGGCGCCACAACCTGTCCACCCTGGTCGGGCACCTGCACCGCCACGGGCCGACCAGCCGGGCCCAGCTGACCCGCCTCCTCGGGCTCAACCGGGCCACCATCGGCAGCCTCGTCGACGACCTCGCCAGCCGGGGCCTGGTGGAGGAGCAGCCGGAGCCCGAGCGGCGCCCCCGGGGCCGGCCCTCCAAGGTGATCGGGGTCAGCTCGCGCGCCTTCGCCGTGCTCGCCGTCGAGGTCGGCGTCGACGCCCTCAACCTGGCCCTGGTGGGGCTCGGCGGCCTGGTCATCGCGCGCCAGCGCTCGGAGCTGCGCCAGGACCAGGACCGCTCCGTGGAGCAGGTGGTGGAGACGATCGCCCGCCTGGGACGCCGGATGCTGGTGCGCGCCCCGGTGGGCATGACCCTGCTGGCGGTGGGGGTGGCGGTGCCGGGAGCCGTCGACACCGAGAGCGGGATGGTCAACTTCGCTCCCAACCTGGGCTGGCGGCACGTGCCCCTGGCCCTGCTGCTGCAGCGCAGCCTCAGCGCCGGGGTCCCGGTCCGGGTCGGCAACGACGCCAGCCTCGGGGCCATGGCGGAGCACTCCCGAGGCGTGGGGAGCCGCGTCAACGACCTCATCTACGTCCACGCAGAGGTCGGCGTCGGCGGCGGCATCATCAGCGGCGGGCGGATGCTGGAGGGCGCCCGCGGCTATGGGGGGGAGGTGGGCCACCTCCAGGTCAACCCCTCGGGCCGGTCCTGTCACTGCGGCTCGCGGGGCTGCTGGGAGACGGAGTCGGGGGAGGCGGCCCTGCTCCGCCGGGCCGGTCGGGGCGGCGGTGGCCGGGCGGCGGTGGAGGAGGTCCTGCGGCTGGCCCAAACCGGAGACCCGGTCGCCGGGCGGGCCCTGGACGAGACGGTGCGCTGGATCGGGATCGGCCTGGTCAGCCTGGTCAACGCCCTCAACCCCGAGATCCTGATCCTGGGCGGCATGTTCGACGAGATCCTGGACCTGGCCGGGCCGGCCCTGCGCCGGGCCCTGGCCCAGGGCGCCTACGACTCGGAGCAGCCGGTGGAGCTGGCCAAGCCCAGCTTCGGCAAGGAGGCGGTCCTGATGGGCGCGGCCGAGCTGGCCTTCAACCTCGTGCTGGAGGACCCGACGATGGTGCCCGGGCTCCGCGTCGAGGCCGGCGAGCGGCGCGCCCCGGAGCCGCTGCAGAATGGCCGCAGGCCGCAGCGGCGGGGCGCCCGTCCCCGTCCGACCAGGGTCGAGGCCGGGACACCGGAGAGCGCGCAGGTGGCCGTGAGGGGGAAGAGTTGAGGCTCTCCGAGGAGCACCGGCACCAGCTGCGCCGCCGCCTGGAGGCGGTCCAGCTGCGGGGCCGGCTGCCCAGCCTGGTGCTGGGCCAGGGTCGCGCCGGCGCGCTCGAGGAGGGCATGGCCCTGGGCCAGGCCGACTACGGCCTCGGGCTGCCGGCCGGGACCGGCGTGCAGTACCGGATCGGCTCGATCACCAAGACCCTGACCGCGGCCGCGGTGATGCAGCTGGCGGAGGCCGGGCGGCTCGACCTCCGGGGCCCGCTGAGCCAGAGCTGGCCCGATGCCCCCCATGCCGACCTGCCCCTGCTGGACCTGCTCAGCCACGGCTCGGGCCTGCAGCGGGAGGTGCCCGGAGGGGGCTGGGACACGCTCGTCTTCCCCGGCCCCGGGGAGCTCGGGGCGAGCGCCCGGGAGGCGGTCCAGCTCTACCCCCGGGACAGCTGGTGGCACTACTCCAACCTCGCCTTCGCGCTGCTGGGAGAGCTGGTGGCGCGGGCCAGCGGCGAGCCCTGGGAGGCCTACGTGCGCCAGCACCTCCTGGACCCGCTGGGCATGGACCGGAGCGGCACCGAGAACCGGCCCCCGGTGGCCCGCGGCTACTCCGTCGAGCCCTACAGCGACGAGCTGGTGGAGGAGCCCGACCTGAGCCTCGCCGGGGTGGCCCCGGCGGGGGCGCTCTGGAGCACGGCCCATGACCTCTGCCGCTGGGGCTCGGCCCTCTGCGGAGCCCACCCCGAGGTGCTCTCCGACTCCCTGGTGGAGCAGATGCGGGCGCCCCACACGATCGCCGACATCGACCACTGGAGCCTCGGCTTCGGCCTCGGCCTGATGCTCTTCCGCGTCGGGGAGCGGATCCTGGTCGGCCACACCGGGGGCATGCCCGGTTTCGTCGCCGCCGTGGTCGCCGACCCCGAGAGCGGAGAGGTGCTGTCCCTGCTCTGCAACGGAGACTCCGGGATGAAGGTGGGGCCGGTGGCCGCCGAGCTGCTGGCCTGGCTGCTCCAGCTCCAGCCCGTGAGCGCCCTCTGGGCCCCGGGGCCGCCCCCGCCGGAAGCGCTCCGGGCGGTTCTCGGCCACTGGTGGTCGGAGTGGCACGAGTGGGTCTTCAGCTGGCGCCGAGGGGGCCTCGAGGCGGTGCGGCTGGACGGCGCCGATGAGACCGGCCGGACCCGCTTCCGGGCCCTCGGGGAGGACCGCTTCGTGGCCGAGAGCGGGGACGAGCGGGGTGAGGAGCTGATCGTGGTGCGGGGCTCCGACGGGGCCTCGGTGGAGAAGCTCTACTGGGCCACCTACCCCTTCACCCGCCGCCCTCTGCCCTTCGGTCCCGGAGCCGGCTGAGGGGGTCGGCGGGGCCGGCCGCCGGCCCGGGGCCGGGCCGGCGGCGGCACCTGCCCGCCATCTCACCTAGACTGCCCCAGTTGTAGGAGGTGGGATGGCCCCATTCGACCGCGGGTATCCTGGCGGCCGGCCCCGGCCCCCGCGCGCGCGCCGCCACCCGGGCGCACCGTGAACCGTCTCTCGCTGCTCCTGCGGGCGCTGCGCTGGCGCGCCAGCGCCACCCTGGCCCTGCTGGCGGTGGCCACGGCCGCGGTCCTCGCCGCCAGCGCCGGCCCCTTCTACTACACGGCCGTCTCCGGCGAGGTGCTCCACACCACGCTGGCCACCTCCGACGCCAACGCCGACGGCCTCACCGCCGTTCCCAGCCCGGCCCTGGCCGGGCTCGCCACCCGGGCCCAGGAGCTGGAGCCCCTGGCCCGGCAGTACCACCTGCAGCGCTGGTACCGGGCCCCCATCGAGACCCTCGACGCCGGCATCAACATCCCCAAGGACGCGCAGGGCTACTCCTTCAACGGCGACCTCGTCTACCGCACCGGGGTCTGCGCCCACCTGACGTTCGTCAGCGGCCACTGCCCCCGGGCCGCGGGCCAGGTCACCCTCACCCAGCGTTCCGCCGAGGTCCTGGAGGCCCACATCGGCAGCCAGGTGGTGACCCGCTCCCACGGCTTCGCCGCCGAGACGGTGGTCAAAGTGGTGGGGATCGTCAGGGCCGGCACGGGCGCGGCCGGCTACTGGATGGGCGACAACTTCTTCGACTACTCGGGCCTGCCCACCTCATCCTCCGGGATCGCCGGTTTCCTGCACCAGCGCGCCCCCCAGGTGGCGCAGCAGCTCCCCCAGCTCGACGCCATGTTCACGGTGCCAGCCACGGTGCTGCCGCTGCCGCTCAGCAGTGAGATCCAGTTCCGCCTCCGCGACGACAGCGTCGGCGTCGACAACGTGTCCCAGCTGGTCCGGGCCGAGAAGCGCTTCGCCTACGCCAGCAACACCCGCTACATTGCCCCCGCCACCACGCCCCTCATCTCCACCCTGGCCGGGGTCGACCACCAGGACGACCTCATGCTGGCGATCGTCGTCGTGGTCTCCCTGGAGCTGGTGCTGCTGACCCTCTTCGTCCTCTACGGGCTGGTGAGCCGAACCGTCGAGGCCCGCCAGCGGGAGATCGCCCTGGCCAAGCTGCACGGCTTCCGCAGCCTCTCGGTGCTGGGGCTGGGCCTGCTCGAGCCGCTGGTGGTGATCCTGGCGGCGGTGCCGCTCGGCATCCTCCTCTCCTGGCTGGTGATGCACCTCATCTCCTCGCTGGTCCTGGGCGGGGCCCCGGTGCTGTTCTCGCCCCTGGTCCTGCTGGCGGCGCTGGCGGCCATGGCTGGGGGCCTGGTGGCGACCGTTCTGGGGGTGGTGCGGATCCTGCGCGGGCGCCTCGTCGACGAGCTCACCGCCACCGACGCCAAGCCCTCCCCGGTGGCCCGGGCCGCCCTCGACGGGATGGCCGTGATGCTGGCCGTGGGGGCCGTGGTCGAGCTGCGCGTCTCGGGGGTGCTGAGCGGCGGCACCCCCAACCCCCTGGCCCTCTTCGCCCCCGCCCTGATCGCGGTCGCGGTCGGGGTCCTGGGCGTGCGCCTGGTGCCGCTGCTCTGCGGCCTCGGCATGCGGCTCACCCGGGACGGCCCCCACCTCGCCACCCACCTGGCCCTGCGCCAGGTGGTGCGCCGCCCCGCCAACCTGCGCCAGATCCTGGTCATGGCGCTGGCCACCGGGCTCGCCTGCTTCGCGGTCGTGGGCTGGGCCGTGGCCGCCGGCAACCGGGTCGAGCGCGCCGACTTCCAGGTGGGCGCGGCCCAGGTACTGAAGGTTAGGGTGCCCAGCTCCGTCGACCTGGTCGAGGCGGTCCGCCGCGCCGATCCCTCGGGACGCTACGCCATGGCGGTCGAGGAGTCGCTGACGCCGAGCCAGAACCTTCTCGCCGTCGACGCGCCCCGCCTGGCCCGGGTCGCCTACTGGCAGGCTTCGGTCAGCGCCAGCAGCGCCGCCCAGCTGGAGCGCTGGCTCAACCCCAAGGTGGTCCCGGCGACGGTCCTCACCGGCACCCAGGCCAGGATCACGGCCGACCTCAGCCCCGACGTGGACCCGACCCCGGACCTGCAGTTCGACATGGTCGACCCGGGCGGCAACGCGACCCTGGTCGACTTCGGCTACCTGGCGCCCGGGACCCACACCTACGAGGCCCGGCTGCCCGCCAACTGCGTCGGCGGCTGCCGCGTCACCGCCCTCGCGCCCTACTGGGGCTCCGACCCGGGAGGGCCCCAGGCGGTGCGCTACAGCATCACCCTGTCCCACTTCCAGGACCGGCAGGGGGGAGCCGCCTGGCACACCACCTACGCCGGCTTCTCCCGGCCCGGCTACTGGACCTCCCCCTTCGGCCAGGCCTCGGCCCACCCCCAGCCCGGGGGCCAGCTGCTGACCGACTTCAGCAACTCCGCCACCGAGGAGCTGGTGCCGGAGCTGGTGCCGGGCGAGCTGCCGGTGACCCTGCCGGGCGTCAGCACGGCCGCGGCCCAGGAGCCCAACCCGGTCTACGCCTCGGCAGAGGACTTCGACGGCACCGAGCTGACCCTGAACCTCTCCAAGGAGACGGTCGCGCTGCCCCGGCTCGGGGAGTACGGCTTCCTCATCGACCTCTCGGTCGCCGACCGGGCCGAGACCGGGCCCCCCTTCCTCACCAGCGACCAGGTCTGGCTGGCGCCCCGGACGCCGGCCCGGGTGGTCCGGAGCCTGCGCCGGCAGGGACTCAAGGTGATCTCGGTGGAGACCCCGGGGCCGCTGCTCTTCAGCTACAACCACGGTGGGCTGGCCTTCGGCTACCTCTTCTTCCTCTTCGCCGCCGCGGCGGCGACGCTGCTGGCGGCGGGCGCCGGCGTGGCCACGGCGCTGATGAGCGCCCGCGGCCGCTCCTTCGAGCTGGCCGTGCTGCGGGCCATGGGCGTGCCCCGCCGCACCCTGCTCAGCTCGCTGCTCTCGGAGCAGATGCTGATGGTGACCCCCGGAGTGCTCCTCGGGGTCCTGGCCGGCCTGCTCGGGGCGGCGCTGGCCCTCTCCTCGGTACCCCAGTTCGGCAGCAACGCCGGGGCGCCACCCCCGTCCACCACCATCCCCTGGCTGCCCCTGGCCCTGACCGCGCTGGCGATGCTGGTCTTCCTCGCCGGCAGCTCCGCCCTGGCGGCGGCGGTGGCGCTGCGCCGGGCCCGCTACGGGGTGCTGCGGAGCGACACCCTGTGACCCAGGCCCCGGCGGCCGTGCGGGGGGCTGCCATCCACTGCGACGCCGTGGTCCACCTCTACCCCAACGCGGGCGGGGACGTGGTCGCCCTGCGGGGCGTCGACCTCGACGTCGAGGGCGGCACCGCCATCGCCCTGCTGGGGCCCTCGGGCTCGGGCAAGTCCACCCTCCTGGCCCTGCTCGCCGGCCTGCTCCGGCCCTCCTCCGGCCACGTCCTGGTGGGCAGCCACGACCTCACCCGCTGCAGCAACCGCCAGCTCCTGGAGCTCCGCGGCAACGAGATCAGCCTCATGGTTCAGGAGCCGATGCGGAACCTGCTCGGCTTCGCCACCGCGGTGCAGAACATCGAGTTCGCTCAGCGCGGGGTCCGGCGGCGGCGGCGCCAGCCGCTCCCCTTCGGCCCCGAGCAGCTGCTGGAGCGGCTGGGCATGGCCGAGGTCGCCCACGACACCGTGGCCCAGCTCTCGGGCGGCGAGCAGCAGCGGGTGGCGATCGCGGCGGCGGCGGCCGTGGCGCCCTCCCTGCTGCTTTTGGACGAGCCCACCAGCGAGCTCGACCGGATCAGCCGGGACCGGGTCCTGGAGCTGGTCCTGACCGTCCACCGCGAGCTCGGCACCACCCTGGTGGTGGTCACCCACGACCCCGCCGTGGCCTCCGCCATGCCGCGCAGCGTCAGCATCCGCGACGGTCGCATCGGGGCCGAGGGGCGGAGCGGGGAGGAGTACGCCGTGGTGGGGCGGGACGGGAGCGTCCAGCTGCCCAGCGACGTCCTCGGCTGGATCCCGGCCGGCACCCTGCTGCGGGTGCACCGCCACAGCGCCGGCGTGGACCTGCGCAGTCCCGAGCTGGAGTCGGATGGCGACTGAGCTCTGGGCCCGCGACATCGGGGTCGACCTCCAGGGCCGGGTCCTGCTCGACTCCGCCGACCTCCGCATCCGGGCCGGGGAGATGGTGGTCATCACCGGTCCCTCGGGCTCGGGCAAGACCACCTTCCTGCTGGTCATGGCCGGGCTGCACGTCCCCGACCGGGGCCAGGTGCTGCTGGACGGCCAGGCCCTGCGCGACGACGACCAGTTCCGCCGCCGCTTCGGCGTGGTCCTCCAGAACCACGGGCTGGTCTCCGTGCTCACCGCCACCGAGAACGTCGCCGTCGTGCTCCAGGCGCGCCGCGTGGCCCGCACCGAGGTGACCCGGCGCACCGCCGCCGCCCTGGCCGGCCTGGGCCTCCAGGACAGCGCCGACCGGCTCGTCCGCGACCTCTCCGGGGGCCAGCGCCAGCGCGTCGGGCTGGCCCGGGCCCTGGTCGGGGAGCCCGAGGTGCTGGTCGCCGACGAGCCCAGCTCGGAGCTGGACGCGGAGCAGCGGGCGCTGGTGCTGGGCCAGCTGCAGGCGCACGCGCGCAAGGGCAACATCGTGATCGTCGCCTCGCACGACCCCAAGGTCGCCGAGGCCGGTGACCGGGCCGTCCCCCTGGTCGACGGCCGGCCCGCCGCATGATCGCTGCGGGCCGCGTCGGTGGGCCGCCATGAGCTCCCCGCCGGCTCCGCCGGGGACCCTCTTCATCGGCTGTCGGCCCGAGGTCCTGGCCGGTCCCGGGGGCCGGATCCTGGCCCTGGGCGAGCAGGCGCGGCGCCGGGCGCCGCCCGGCTCGCCCAGGGTGGAGCTGGAGGGTGAGGTGCTCCCCGGGCTGGGCGACGCCCACCTTCACCTGGACGGCCTGGTGCGGCTCAGGGCCGGCCTCGACCTGCGCCCGGCCCGTTCTGCCGCCGAGGTCCTGGAGCTGGTGGCCGGCGCCGCCCGGGACGCGGAGGCCAGCTCCTGGGTCCTGGGGCAGGGCTGGGACGGCAACGTCTGGCCCGACCGGGTCCGCCCCAGCCGGCAGCAGCTCGACCTGGCTGCCGGCGGGCGCCCCGTGCTCCTCGTCAGCAAGGACGAGCACTCGGTCTGGGCCAGCTCCCGGGCCCTGGCCCTGGCCGGGATCGGCCCCGACACGCCCGATCCCCGGGGCGGGCTGATCGACCGCGAGCCCGGTGGCCAGCCCAGCGGGACGGTGCGCGAGGCGCGGTGGCTCTTCGACGCCGTCCTGCCCGAACCCGAGCCCGCCGCCTACGTGGCGCTGCTGGAGCCGGTGCTGCGCGAGCTGGCGGCGATGGGCCTCTGCTGCGTCCACTCCATGGACCGCCGCCCCACCCTGGCCGCGCTGCAGGCCCTGCACCGGGAGCGCCGGCTCCCCCTCCGGGTGGTGGTCAACCTCCCCGCCGAGGGGCTGGCCTCGGCCCGGGAGCTGGGCCTCAGCACCGGCTACGGCGACTCCTGGCTCCGCATCTGGGGGGTGAAGGCCTTCCTCGACGGCTCCCTGGGCAGCCACACGGCGGAGATGCTGGGCGGTGGCGGGGTGACGCGGACGGCCGACCCGGAGTTGGAGGAGCTGGTGCGTGGCTGTGTCGATGCCCACCTCAACCTCTGCCTCCACGCCATCGGCGACGGCGCCGTGCGCCGGGCCCTGGCGGCGCTCCTCCGCCACCGGGCGGCCTGGCCCGGCTGGCGCCCCCGGATCGAGCACGCCCAGTGCGTCGACCCGGAGGACGTGCCCCGCTTCGCCGCCGCCGGGGTGGTGGCCTCGATGCAGCCCCTGCACGCCGTCTCCGACCGGGAGATGGCGGACCGGGAGTGGGGGAAGCGCACCGGACACGCCTACGCCTGGGCCCGGCTGCTGGGCGCCGGGGTGCCCCTGGCCTTCGGCAGCGACGCGCCGGTCGAGTCCGCCGACCCGCTGCGGGGGCTGGACGCGGCCACCGCCTGGCGCTCCCGGGCCGGCTGGCATCC
>JASHRA010000098.1 GCA_030038765.1 Candidatus Dormiibacterota bacterium
GCCCGCTTCGGCCGCGGCACCATCCGCAGCAGCGAGCTGGGACCCGGGGGGGAGGAGGTGGTGATCGCGTTCGAGGGGTCGGGGACGAGGCGCTTCGCGGTCAGCGACGCCATCCTGCGCCGCCTCGATGGCTGAGCCCGGCGCGGCGGCGCCGACGGTGCCGGCGGCGGCCCGCCGCCGGGCCGCCGAGCTGCGCGAGGAGCTGGCCCACCACAACTACCTCTACTACGTCCTGGACGCTCCCGAGATCGAGGACTCCGACTACGACGCCCTCTTCCGGGAGCTCCAGGAGCTGGAGGCCAGCTATCCCCGGCTCCAGACCAAGGACTCTCCCACCAGGACCGTGGGCGCCCGCGCCTCCACCCCCTTCCGCAAGGTGCGCCACCGGGTGGCCATGTACTCCCTGCAGAACGCCTTCTCGCTCCAGGAGGTGGACGCCTTCGCCAGCCGGGTGCGCCGGCTGCTGGGGGAGGACCCGGCCCTGGTCGCGGAGCTCAAGATCGACGGCCTGGCGGTCAGCGTCACCTACGAGCGGGGAGAGCTCAGCCTGGGCGCGACCCGCGGTGACGGGCAGGAGGGGGAGGACGTCACCGCCAACATCCGGGTCATCTCCGAGGTGCCCCAGCGGCTCGACCCGGGGTCGGTGCCCGGCCTGCCCCAGGCCATCGAGGTGCGGGGCGAGGTCTACATGTCGCGGGAGGCCCTGGCGGAGCTCAACCGGGCCCGGGCGGAGGCAGACCTGCCGCTCTACGCCAACTGCCGCAACGCCGCCGCCGGGAGCCTGCGCCAGCTGGACTGGAGGATCACCGAGGAGCGTCACCTGCAGGCCTTCTTCTACGCCTCCGACCCGCACCCCCTGGGGATCCGCTCCCAGCAGGACCTGCTCGCCTGGCTGGAGGCGTCGGGCTTCCCGGTCAACCCCCACCACCGCTCGCTGCGGGGTCGGGAGGAGGTCGAGGCCTACCTGGAGCGCTGGCGCGAGGAGCGCCACCAGCTCGGCTACCAGACCGACGGCGTGGTCCTCAAGGTGGACGCCCTGAGCCAGCAGGAGGAGCTGGGCTGGGACAGCCGCACCCCGCGCTGGGCGGTCGCCTTCAAGTTCCCCCCCGAGGAGCGGGAGACCCGGGTGCGCGAGATCCAGGTCAGCATCGGCCGGACCGGCGTCGCCACCCCGGTGGCGATCCTGGACCCGGTCCTGGTGGCGGGCTCCACGGTGGAGCGGGCCACCCTGCACAACGAGGACCAGGTCCGCGCCAAGGACATCCGGGTCGGGGACACGGTGGTGCTGCGCAAGGCCGGGGAGGTGATCCCGGAGGTGGTCCGGGTGGTGCTGGAGCGGCGCCGGCGGGGCAGCCGCCGCTTCCACATGCCCAAGGCCTGCCCCGTCTGCGCCACCCAGCTGGTGCGGGAGGAGGGCGAGGCGGCCACCCGCTGCCCCAACCCGCTCTGCCCCGCCCAGCGGCTCCAGCGCCTCATCCACTTCGTGAGCCGGGGCGCGCTCGACATCGACCGCTGCGGCCCCAAGGTGCTGGAGGAGCTGCTCCAGCGGGGCTGGGTGGAGACCCCGGCCGACCTCTTCGGGCTCTCGCCGGAGCGCCTGGAGCAGCTCTCCATGCTGGGCCGGCGCTCGGCGCGCCAGCTCCAGGCCGCCATCCAGTCCCGCCGCCACCCCAGCCTGGAGCGCTTCGTCTACGCCCTGGGGCTGCCCCACGTCGGGGAGAGCACGGCCCGGCTCCTGGCCCAGCACTTCGGCAGCCTGGAGGCGCTCCGCGCCGCCGACCAGGAGGCCGCCACCCAGGTGGGGGGGATCGGCCCGACGGTGGGGGCGGCGGTGAGCGACTTCTTCGCCAGCGAGGGGGGCAGGGCGCTGGTCGACCGGCTGCTCCAGGCGGGCGTCAGCCCGAGCCAGGCGGAGCGGGCCGGCGGACCCTGGCTGGGCCGGACCCTGGTCCTGACCGGGAGCCTCGGCGGGCGCACCCGGGCCGAGGCCGAGCAGCTGATCCGCCAGCTGGGCGGAAGCGCCGCCAGCAGCGTCTCGCGCAAGACCTACGCCGTGATAGCGGGCGAGGGGGCGGGCACCAAGCTGGAGGCGGCCCGGCGGCTCAAGGTGCCGGTGCTCGACGAGGCACAGTTCGAGGCCTGGCTGGAGCGTCCTGAGAGCGAGCCCTGGGCCCCGGAAGATGGCGATGGAGCAGCCGGGGCCGACGCGGAGACGGCGCCCGACCCGGCTGCCGGGCCACCCCCGGCGGGCTCGGCGTGAGGCCGCGGCGGAGGGACCGGCCGGGGCCAGCGAGCCTGGCCCACCGGCCCTGAGCCGGAGGGGGCGGGGCTGGCCGGGGCGGGAGCCGCCACCGGCGTCGGCTAGAGGTTGTGCCCGTCCGCTGGTCTCGAGAGGAGGCCGGAGACGATCTCCTCGGCCTGACCCAGCCGCCGCTCCTGGGAGGCGGTGAGGGTCGCGGACCACTGACGCGCCGCCTCCAGCGACCTGAGGGCCTGCCCCAGGGCCAGCTCCAAGACGTGAGCCCTGGTCCTCTCCGCCAGCTCCTCCTCGATGATGGCGAGGTCGGCGCCCAGGCCCCGGGCCAGGGCGCCCCAGCGGTCTCGGGCCTGCTCCAGGTCGCGCGCCGCCTCCTCCAGGGCCACCTGGGCCTTGTTGCTGGCCCGGCGTGCGCCCGAGATGGGGCGGCAGCGCTGCACCGCGAGCGCGCCGACCTCGCCCGACTGGTCCACGAGGCGACGGGCCAGGCGGCTGGCGACGAAGGCCCGGACCACCGCTTCCAGGGCGTCCGGGCCCGGTCCGGAGTCGGGCTGGCTCATGGGGCTCCTCCTTGGCCCTGAAGTGGGCGCTCCTATAATCCAGCCCGGATGCAGCAGGAGCGTGCCAGCTCGCCCTCGGGGCGCTGGATCGACCTCGAAGAGGTCTCGAAGGTCAGCAGCCTGGCCCGCCTCGGGCTCTCCGAGGAGGAGCTGGAGGGGCTGGCCCGGCAGCTGGACCAGATCGTCGCCGCCGTGGCCAAGCTCTCCGAGGCCGACGTCTCCGGGGTCGACCCGACGGCCCAGGTGGGCGGGCTGCACAACATCTGCCGCGACGACGAGCCACGGCCCTGCCTCAGTGCCGAGGCGGCCATCGGCAACGCCAGCCAGACCTCGGCCGGGCTCCTCCGCGTGCCGGCGATCCAGTGACGCTGCTGGAGGAGCCGATCCCGGAGCTGGCCCGCCGCCTGCGCCGGCGCCAGGTCTCGGCGGTGGAGCTGGCCCGCGAGTCGCTGGCGCAGGTCGAGCGCATCGACCCGGGGCTGGGCGCCTTCCTCCGGACCACGCCCGAGCTGGCCCTGGCCGCGGCCGAGGAGGCCGACCGTAGGCTGGCCGCGGATCCCGAGGGCAGCTCGCCGCTCTGCGGCATCCCCCTCGCCTACAAGGACGTCCTCTGCACCGAGGGGGTGGAGACCACCGCCGCCAGCCAGATCCTGCGCGGCTTCGTGCCGCCCTACAGCGCCACCGCCGTGGCCCGGCTCAACGCCCTGGGGGCGGTCCCGATCGGGAAGGTCAACTGCGACGAGTTCGCCATGGGCAGCTCCAACGAGAACTCCAGCTACCAGACGACGCGCAACCCCTGGGAGCTGGACCGGGTCCCCGGCGGCAGCAGCGGGGGCTCCGCGGTGGCGGTCGCCTCGCGCCTCGTCTGCGCCGCCCTGGGCAGCGACACCGGGGGCTCGATCCGCCTCCCGGCATCCTTCACCGGTGTGGTCGGCTACAAGCCCACCTACGGCCGCGTCAGCCGCTACGGGCTGATCGCCTTCGCCAGCTCGCTGGACCAGGTGGGGCCGCTCACCAAGACGGTCGAGGAGGCGGCCCTCGTCCTCGCCGCCATCGCCGGCCCCGACCCGCACGACAGCACCACCCTGCAGGAGCCGGTGGGGGACCTCTTGGCTGGCCTCGAGCAGGGGGTCAGGGGGCTGCGGCTGGGCATCCCCCGGGAGTACCTGGAGGTCGGCATCGAGGCCCCGGTGGAGCGCGTCTTCGAGAGCTCGGTGGAGCTGCTCCGGGGCCTGGGGGCGGAGATCTCGGAGATCAGCCTGCCCACCACCGAGTACGCCCTCGCCGCCTACTACGTGATCGCGCCGGCCGAGGTCAGCAGCAACCTGGCGCGCATGGACGGGGTGCGCTTCGGCCCCGGCGCGGAGCGCGCCCAGAGCCTGCGCCAGGCCTACGAGACGGCTCGCCACCGCGGCTTCGGGCCCGAGGTCCGCCGCCGCATCGCGCTCGGCACCTACGCCCTCAGCAGCGGCTACTACGACGCCTACTACCTGCGCGCCCAGAAGGTGCGCACCCTGGTGGCGCAGGACTTCGCCCAGGCCTTCGAGAAGGTGGACGCGGTGATCTCCCCGACCGCGCCCACGGCCGCCTTCCGCCTCGGCGAGCGCACCGCCGACCCCCTCGCCATGTACGCCACCGACATCCTCACCCTGCCCGCCAACCTCGCCGGCGTGAGCGGGATCTCGGTCCCGGCCGGCTTCGCCGAGGGGCTGCCGGTCGGCCTGCAGGTGCTGGGGCCCTCCCTGGGCGAGGCCATGTGCCTGCGCGTGGCCCGGGCGCTGGAGCGGGAGCTGGAGATCTGGCGCCAGGCCCCGCCCCTGGAGCGGGTGGCGGCGTGAGCGTCGCGACCCGGGTCGACTGGGAGGCCGTCATCGGCCTCGAGGTGCACGCCCAGCTCCTCACCCGCAGCAAGATGTTCTGCAGCTGCCGGGCCGACTACCTGGGGCTGCCGCCGAACAGCAACACCTGCCCCACCTGCCTCGGGCTGCCGGGCGCCCTCCCGGTGATCAACCGGGAGGCGGTGCGGATGACGATCCGGACCGCGCTGGCGCTCAACTGCGAGATCCCCGAGTTCACCAAGTTCGACCGCAAGAACTACTTCTATCCCGACCTGCCCAAGGGCTACCAGATCTCCCAGTACGACCTGCCGCTCTCGCGGAACGGCTGGCTGGAGGTGGAGGTGGAGGGGCGGACCGTGCGCCCCGGCATCACCCGCGTGCACCTGGAGGAGGACGCCGGCAGCCTGCACCACGCCGGTGAGATCCAGAACTCGCCCTTCTCGCTGGTGGACCTCAACCGGGCCGGGGTCCCCCTGATGGAGATCGTGGGCGAGCCCGACCTGCGCAGCCCGCTGGAGGCGCGCGCCTACCTCACCACACTTCGCCAGGTGCTGCTCTACATCGGCGTCAACGACGGCAACATGGAGGAGGGGAGCCTGCGCTGCGACGCCAACATCTCGCTCCGCCCCCGGGGCTCGGAGGGGCTCGGGGTCAAGGTCGAGGTCAAGAACATGAACTCCTTCCGCAGCCTCCAGCGCGCCCTGGAGTTCGAGCTCCGGCGCCAGTCCGAGCTCCTCGACGCCGGGGGCGAGGTGGCCCAGGAGACGAGGGGTTGGAGCGAGGCGGAGCAGCGCACCGTCTCCCAGCGCAGCAAGGAGGAGGCCCAGGAGTACCGCTACTTCCCCGAGCCCGACCTGCCTCCGCTCCGGGTCTCCCGGGAGCAGGTGGAGGAGATCCGCTCCCAGCTCCCCGAGCTGCCCCCGGCGCGCCGGGCCCGCTTCGAGAGCCAGTACCAGCTGGCGCCCCAGCTGGCCGGGCTGCTCACCGCGCGCCCGCAGGACTCCCAGTACTTCGAGCAGGTGGTGGGCCATGGGGTCAGCCCCCAGCTGGCCGCCAACTGGCAGTCCCAGGAGCTCCAGGGCCTCTGCAACGCGGCCAACCTGGGTGTGGAGGAGTGCCGCGTCGGGCCCGCGGCCCTGGCCGGGCTGCTGCGGCTGCTGGAGGAGGGCAAGATCAGCTCGCGCAGCGCCAAGGAGGTGCTGGCGGAGGCCTTCGAGAGCGGCCGGGACCCGGCCCAGCTGGTGCGCTCCAAGGGTCTCGGTCTGATCCAGGACCCGGAGCAGCTGGGCCAGCTGGTGGAGCAGGCGATGGCCCGCCAGCCCCAGGCGGTGGCCGACTTCCAGGCGGGCAAGACCCAGGCCCTGCGCAGCCTGGTGGGGCTGGTCATGGGCATGACCAAGGGGCAGGCCGACCCGGTCCTGGTCGACCGGCTGCTGCGGGAGCGGCTCGGCTCGCCCCAGGCTTGAGCCCGGCCGAGGGCCGGCCCCAGGGCGAGCTACGGCCCGGGGATCTGGTCCGCCTCAGCTGCACCTCCATGGCCCACCGGGGCCTCGGTGTCTCCCGCCTCCAGGGGCGCGTGGTCTTCCTCTTCGCCGCTGCCCCCGGCGAGGAGGTGACGGCGCGCGTGACCAAGGTCAGGCGCCACTACGCCTTCGCCGACACGGTGGAGGTCCACCGGGCCTCCCCGGAGCGGGTGGAGCCCCCCTGTCCCTACTTCGGCCGCTGTGGCGGCTGCCAGCTCCAGCACCTCAGCTACGGGGCCCAGCTGGAGGCCAAGCGCTCCGTCCTGCTGGAGGCGCTGGCGGGCGCGGGGCTGGGCCGCCTCCCGGAGCCGGAGCTGGCCCCGGCCGCGGACCCCTGGCGCTACCGCTGGCGCGGCGAGTTCCACCTCGGCCCGGCCGCGGGCAGCCTGGGCTTCACCGCGCGAGCCGGCTACCAGGTGGTCCCGATCGAGGACTGCCTCATCCACCAGCGGGCCCTGACCGCCGAACTCGGGCGCCTGGGGGAGGCGGCGGGCCAGCTGCGGCCACGACCCCAGACCCTGCTCCTCACCCTGGGCCAGGGGGGAGAGCAGCTGCTGGTCCAGGCCCGGCCCCGGCCCGAGGCCGGCCAGGCCCTGGTGAGCGCCGCCCAGGCGGCGGGCGCGGGCCTCCAGCTGACCGACGAGTCGACCCAGCTGAGCTACCGGGGACGCCAGTTCCGGGTCTTCCCCGAGGCCTTCGTCCAGGTTAACCAGGGCACCCTTGCGGCGCTCTACGAACCGGTCGTGGAGTGGCTCCGCCCCGAGCTCCCGGGGGAGTCCGTGATCGACGCCTACGGCGGCCTCGGGGTGCTCAGCCTGCGCCTCGCCGAGGAGGGCGCCCGGGTCACCGTGATCGAGTCCAACCCCGTCTCAGCGCGCCTCTGCCGGCTCCACGCGGACATGCACGGCTTCCCCGAGCTGGAGGTCGTGTGCGCGCCCGTGGAGGAGGAGCTGCCGCGGCAGGGGCCGGCGCGGGCGGTGGTGCTGGACCCGCCCCGGGCCGGGCTCGCCCCCCAGGTCAGCGGCTGGCTTGGCCTGGCCGGTCCTCCCACGCTGGCCTACCTCAGCTGCGAGGTGTCGGCGCTGGCCCGGGACCTGCGGACCCTGTGCCGGCTCGGCCCCTACCGCCTGGAGCGGCTCCGGCTGGTCGACATGTTCCCCCAGACCTACCACTTCGAGACCGTCTGCCTGCTGCGCCGGAGCTGACGCCGCGGCGCGGCGGGACCTCGGATACTGGGCGACGGCTCGCCCGGGGATCCGCCACAGCACAGGGGGCTCATGACCGAGGTTCGATTCGCCCACCTCCACACCCACTCCGAGTACTCGCTGCTGGACGGCGCGGCCCGGATCGGGGACCTGGTGAGCCGTGCCAAGGAGCTGGGACAGAGCTCGATCGCGGTCACCGACCACGGCGTGCTGGCGTCCGCCATCGAGTTCCACGAGGCCGCCACCCGTGTCGGGGTGACGCCGATCATGGGCTGCGAGGTCTACGTCGCGGCTCGCTCCTACCAGCAGAAGGAGGGGAGGCCGGACCGGGACCCCTCCCACCTGGTCCTGCTGGCGCGCGACGGGGAGGGCTACCGCAACCTCGTCAAGCTGGTGAGCCGGGCTCACCTGGAGGGCTTCTACTACAAGCCGCGGATCGACCACCAGCTGCTGGCGGAGCACGCCCGGGGCCTGATCGGGCTCTCCGCCTGCATCGGGGGCGAGATTCCCCAGCGGATCCTGGGCGGGGACCGTCAGGGGGCCCGGGCCATCGCCCAGGAGTACCGCGAGATCCTCGGCGAGGACGGCTTCTTCCTGGAGCTCCAGGACCACGGCATGGAGGAGGAGCGAGCGGTCCGGGAGGGGATCCTGGAGCTGGCCCGCGAGACCGGCCTGCCGTTGGTGGCGACCAACGACTGCCACTACGTCCGCCCCGAGGACGCCGAGGCCCACGACGTGCTCCTCTGCATCCAGACCGGCAGCCGCCTGGAGGAGCCCAAGCGCCTGCGCTTCGCCGGACCCCACTTCTACCTCAGCTCGGCCGAGGAGATGGCGCAGAAGTTCGACTACTGCCTGGAGGCGGTCGACAACAGCTGGCAGGTGGCCCAGCGCTGCGGCTTCCAGCCCCTGCTGGGGCAGCGCCTGCTGCCCACCTACGACGTCCCCGAGGGGGACGCCGACAGCTACCTGGAGGCGGTCGCCAGCCAGGGACTGCGCCACCGCTGCCACGGCGAGGAGCCCTCGCAGGAGTATCGGGAGCGGCTCCGCTACGAGCTCTCGGTGATCCGCGAGACCGGCTTCGCCGCCTACTTCCTCATCGTCTGGGACTTCACTCGGGCGGGCCGGGAGCAGGGGGTCAAGATCGGGCCCGGGCGCGGCTCCTCGGCCGGCAGCCTGGTCGCCTACTGCCTCGGTATCACCGACATCGACCCGCTGCGCTTCGACCTCATCTTCGAGCGCTTCCTCAACCCGGAGCGCGTCTCCATGCCCGACATCGACATCGACTTCGACGTCAACGGCCGGGCGCGGATGATCGAATACGTCACCGGCCGCTACGGCGCCGACCGGGTGGCCCAGATCGTGACCTACGGCACGATGGCGGCGCGGGCTGCCATCCGCGACGTGGGCCGGGTGCTCAGCATCCCCCTGCCTCAGGTCGACCGCCTGGCCAAGCTGATCCCCGTCCGCCCCGGCGAGACCCTGGAGGCGGCCCTCTCCGAGTCCCGCGAGCTGCGCGAGGTCTGTGACCAGGAGCCCTGGGCACGCTCGCTGGTGGAGACGGCGCAGCGGCTGGAGGGGATCTGCCGCAACGCCGGCACCCACGCCGGCGGCGTCGTCATCGCGCCCGGCCCGCTCACCGACTACGTCCCGCTCCAGCGCGCCACCACCAACCGGGAGGCGGTGGTGACCCAGTTCGACATGAACGGGGTGCAGAAGATCGGGCTTCTCAAGATGGACTTCCTGGGGTTGGAGAACCTCACCATCCTGGAGGAGACGCTGGAGAACATCGCCCGCGTCCGCGGGGCCCGCCCCGACCTCGAGTCCATCCCCCTCGACGACGAGGCCACCTGGGAGCTGCTGGCCCGGGGCGACACCCTGGGCGTCTTCCAGCTGGAGCAGCCGGGCGGGCGGCGGATCGTGATGGAGATGCGCCCCCGCTCCCTGGGGGACATGGCGGCGGCGGTGGCGCTGAACCGACCCGGAGTCATCGAGGGCGGCGCCACCGACCTCTACATGAAGCGGCGCCGGGGCGAGGAGCCGATCACCTACATCCTGCCCGAGCTGGAGCCCATCCTGCGCGACACCCAGGGCGTCATCGTCTACCAGGACCAGGTGATGCAGATCGCGGCCGCCGCCGCCGGCTTCAGCCTGGGCGCCGCCGACCTGCTCCGGGCCGCCATGGGCAAGAAGGACAAGGCCAAGATGGCGGCCCAGAGGGCCAGCTTCATCGCCGGCGCCGTGGCCCGCGGGGTGCCCGAGCCCACCGCCATCGAGCTCTTCGACTACATCGACTACTTCGCCGGCTACGGCTTCAACAAGGCCCACTCGGTCGCCTACGGCCTGATCAGCTACCAGACCGCCTACTTCAAGGCCCACTACCCGCTGGAGTTCATGGCCGCGCTCCTCAACAGCAAGGCGGGTGACTTCGAGCGCCTCAAGCGGGCGATCCAGGACGCCCAGGCCCGCGGCATCGTGGTCCGGCCCCCGGACGTCAACCGCTCCCAGCCCGCCTTCAGCGTGGGCGAGGCGGCGCCCGGGGACGGCGATCGCCCCGAGATCCTCTACGGGCTCCAGCACATCAAGAACGTGGGCGAGGCGGCGGCCCGGGCGGTGGTGGCGGCGAGGGGGGAGGACGGGCCCTACCGCTCCCTGCTCGACCTCTGCGCCAGGGTGAGGGGAAGGGAGCTGAACCGGCGGGCGCTGGAGGCGCTCATCCGCAGCGGGGCCTGCGACTCCCTGGGGGACCGGGGACTGAACCTGGCCCAGCTGGAGGCCGCCATGCGGCGCGCCGAGTCGGAAGCCCGGGTGCGGGAGTCGGGGCAGATCCTGCTCTTCGAGGACGATCCCGGTGGGGGCACCGACGGATCCCAGCCCACGGCCCCCCTCAGCGTCAGCCCGGAGATGCAGCGGGAGCGGCTGGCCTGGGAGCGCGAGCACCTCGGCATCTACCTCAGCGACCACCCGCTGCAGCGGCTGGCGCCGGAGCTCAAGCGGCGCACCGACACCGAGGTCTCGGAGCTGCCCCGGCTGGAGGGGACGCTGGTCCAGGTGGGGGGGAGCATCCGTGAGTGCCGCCGGGTGCAGAGCCACCACGGCGACACCATGGCCTTCGCCCAGCTGGAGGACCTGAGCGGAGTCTGCGAGGTGGTCATCTTCCCCTCCACCTTCCAGCGCGCCGCCGACCTGCTCCACCCCGACGGGGTGGTGGTGGTGCGGGGCCGGGTAGAGGTGGGGGCCAGGCGCCCGGCTGGGGGCGCCCCCTCGGGGCCGCCGGCGGAGACGGACGAGAGCGGGGAGGGCGCCCTCCCGGAGGAGGCGGAGGAGGCCCGCGTCATCGCCGAGGAGGTCTTCTCCATGGAGGACCCGGCCCTGGAGGGGTGGCACGCCCAGGCCACCATCCACGTGCGCATCGGCGAGGGAGGGGAGGAGGAGCTGCGCCAGCTGGCGGAGCTGCTGCGCCTGCACCCGGGGGGGTGCGGCGTCGTGCTCCACGTCAAGGACCCGGACGGGGAGCACGAGCTGGACCTGGGGGCGGAGTACCGGGCCGCCGCCGGCGAGGGGCTGGAGGCGGCCCTGGTGGAGCGCTTCGGGGCCGGGTCCTACCGGACTGAGACGCTGCGCGCCCTGGCACCCCCGCCGCGCTCCCGGGCGCGCGCCCGCTGAGCCCGTCTCAGGCCTGCTGCAGGCCCCTCGTGAGGATGGGGAAGAGCACCTGGGCGAGGGCGATGTAGACGACCACCGCGATCACCAGCCCGATCATGGCCGCCATGTCCGCCTGGACCCGGGCGCTGCGCTGGATGGGCGCCACCAGGCGGTCCGTGATCCGACGCAGCGAGTAGACGAAGGGATGCCAGGGATCGACGTGGAGGAAGCCCAGCAGGACCCGGATCAGGAGCAGGACCAGGATCACCAGCACCAGCGCGCTGATGAACTGGAAGATCACGTCGAATACGGTCGAGATGAGGTTGACGAAGCCGGTCGAGGCCAGCTCCTGGAGCAGCTCGGCCACGGCGTAGACCACGATCAGGGCCAGCAGGGGGGAGAAGTCGAGTCCCGCGATGGCGGGCAGGAAGCGCCGGATGGGACGGATCACCGGCATCACCAGGGACTCCAGCAGGCGCCCGATCGGGGTGGCGTAGGCGTCGGGGAAGAAGGACATGAAGGCCCAGGCCAGGATGCAGATCATGTAGATGTAGAGGAGCCAGGAGACGTCCTGGACCAGGATCTCGGCCAGGTGCACGGCGCCGAGTATAGATCGAGATCCCAAGGGGTCCCCGGGCGCCGAGGGCCAGGGGGCGGGGCCCGGGGCTGAGCCGACCCGGCCGTTCCGACGGCTGGGGGACGGGGCTCAGCCGGGGGGCCGGCGGCGCGCCGCCGCCAGCTCACCCACCTCGTGGCCCTGCTCGCAGACGAGGCGTGTCGCCACCGGCGCCCCGCAGCCGTCGTGGCTCAGCTCCAGCGGCCCGCCGTCCTGCTGCAGCCAGCGGTCCCCCCACTGCATCAGGGCCACGAAGGCGGGCATGAAGTCCACCCCCATGGCGGTGAGGGCGTAGCCCTGGCGGGAGCGGGAGCCCGGCTCCTGGTAGGCCTGCCGCCGGAGGAGGCCGGCCGCGACCAGCTCCCGGAGCCGGCTCGCGGTCAGCGGCTCGCTGAGCCCACTGCGGGCCACGAACTCGTCGAATCGGGTGGCGCCGTAGAAGGCCTCGCGAAGCAGCACCAGGGTGGAGCGGGACCTCAGCAGCTGGGCCGCCTTGGCCACGGAGCAGCCGGTCGCGGTCCAGGAGCCCCGCGGCTCCAGCTCGCCGGTCATGCGGATCACGCCGTTCACCCCCAGAGGATAGCTGACTTAACCGTAGTTAGGACAGCATGGTATGGTGCTGGCTATCAGAAACATTAGCCAGCTCTCGGAGTCGACACCCGCTCCGAGCTCACCCCGCGCCGTCTGGGCCATCGTCTGCGCCGGGGTGGTGCTGGCCTCCCTCGACCTCTTCATCGTCAACATCGCGCTGCCCGCCATGGCCCGCGACCTGCACCAGACCAGCCTGGGCCAGCTCTCCTGGGTGCTCAACGCCTACGCCATCGTCTACGCGGCCGCCCTGGTGCTGCTGGGACGGCTGGCGGAGGGGAGGAGGCGCGATCGCGCCTACCTCGTCGGGGTGGGTCTGTTCACCGCCGCCTCCGCCGCCTGCGGGGCGGCTCCCAGCCTCCCCGTGCTGGTCGCCTGCCGCGTCCTCCAGGCCCTGGGGGCGGCGCTGCTCACGCCCACCTCGCTGAGCCTGCTCCTGGCCACGACCCCGGCCGAGCGACGTCAGCGGGCGGTGCGGGCCTGGACGGCAACGGGTGGCCTGGCGGCGGCGCTGGGGCCGGTGGTGGGAGGCCTGCTGGTGGCGCTCAGCTGGAGGTGGGTCTTCTTCGTCAACGTGCCCATCGGCGCGCTGGCCCTCCTGCTCGGCTGGCGCTGGCTGCCCCACGTGCCCGGTCATGCCGTGCCCCGGCCCGACGCCCTGGGGGCGCTCCTCGTGACGGTCGGGACCGGGGCCCTCAGCCTGGCCGTGGTGGAGGGGGACGGCTGGGGCTGGACGTCCTGGCCCACCCTGGCTGCCATCTTCGCCTCGCTGTCGACGCTGGCCCTCTTCGCGCGGCGCTGCCGGAGGCATCCGGCACCGCTGGTCGAGCCTCGACTCTTCCTGGTTCCCGGCTTCCGGGGTGCGTCCCTGGTGGGCCTGGCCTTCTCCGGCTCCTTCGGCGCCATGCTGCTCTCGCGCGTGCTCTGGTGCCAGGACGTCTGGGGGTGGTCGGCGCTCGTGACCGGGCTCGGGCTGGCCCCGGGCCCGCTCATGGTCCCACTCGTCTCCTCGCTCCTCGCCGGCCGGGCGATCCAGCGCTGGGGCCCCGGGCCCACCGTCGCCGCCGGCTGCGCCCTCTTCGCGGCGGGGGTCCTCTGGTGGGCACTGGCGGTGGGTCCCAAGCCCGACTACGTGGGCGACCTGCTGGGCGGCACCATCCTGACCGGGGCCGGTGTGGGTCTCACCCTGCCCACGGTCATGGCCACCGCGACCTCCCGGCTGCCGGGGAGCGCCCTCTCGACCGGCTCGGCCCTGGTCAACATGCTCCGCCAGGTCGGGCTGGCCCTGGGGGTGGCGCTGCTGGTGGCCATCCTGGGGGCGTCCCGGGGCGCGGGTTCAGCCGCTGCCACCTACCGGCTGGCATGGTTCGTGGTCGCCGGCGGCGCCCTGCTGGCCGGAGCCGTGGGCCTCACCGTCCTGGCCGGCTGGCGCGGCGTCGAGCGTCAGCGGCGGGCACCCGCCAGCTCCCCGGCAGAGCCGTCAGCGCCCTGAGGGAGATCGCCCCAGCGCAGCTCGCTCCCGGCGCCGAGCCGCCCGGCCCGGGGCGCCGGCCGGGGGCCTCCAGCATCCCCCGGGCTCACTGTGTTCCGCCGAGACGCACACGGAGCAGGGCTGGCGCTGGGCGAGAGGGGGCCGGGGAGTCATGGCCGGCCCGGGGTCAGGGCTGGTGCCAGCAGTGGGAGTCGAACCCACACGAGCTTGCGCTCAACGGTTTTTGAGACCGTCGCGTCTGCCATTCCGCCATGCTGGCGAGGGCCCGCTCAGGCGTCGGGGACGTCGAGATCGGGCAGGTTCATGTCGTTGACCATCTGCTGGAAGACGGCCAAGCGGCTGTCCTCGCCGCCCTGGTCGGCCTCGGGCAGAACCGCTGCCTGGTCGAGCACGTCCCGGGCCACGTAGATGGGCGACTCCGCCCTCACCGCGAGGGCGATGGCGTCGCTGGAGCGCGAGTCGATGACCAGCTCCTTGCCCTCGTGCATTCCCACCAGGCGGGCGTGGAAGGTGTCGTCGCGAAGCTCCGAGACCACCACCCTCGTCAGCGTGAAGTCGAGCAGCTCGAACATGTTGACCATGAGGTCGTGGGTGGCCGGCCGCTCGGGCTTGATGCCCGAGATCTTGAGCGCGATGGCGTTGGCCTCGGCCATCCCCACCCAGATGGGCAGGAAGCGGTCCGAGTCCTTCTGCTTCAGCACCACGACGTGCTGGCCGCTGGGCATATGGACCCGGATGCTGTCCACCGAGACTTCGACGAGGTCCATCACACCTCCCACTCGGCTCAGCCGGCGGCCGGGCGCCGGATCGCGTTGGTCAGGCCTTGGTCCAGCCGCCGGAAGTTGGTGATGCACCGCCCATGATAGTCCCGCCCGGAGGGCGCCCCATCCCCACGCTCGCTGGGGGCGGGGCACCGCCCGGCTCGGCGGCGGCCGGGATAATTGGCCCCATGTTGGCTGAGCCGGTCGTCGGCCGCCGGCTCCTGCTCGTGGACGCCCACGGCCTTGCCTTCAGGGCCTACCACGCCCTCCCCGAGATGACCAACCGGAGGGGGGAGCTGACCCGTGTGGCCTACGGCTACACCTCGATGCTGCTCCTCGCCCTCTCCCAGGGCTTCGACTGCGCCGTCTCCGCCTTCGACCCTCCGGGGCGGACCTTCCGGGACGACAAGCTGGCCACCTACAAGGCCACCAGGCCGCCCGTGCCCGAGGAGCTGGTGGCCCAGATCCCCGTCTGTCAGCGCATCACCGAGCGGCTCAACATCCCGGTCCTGATGGTGCCCGGGTTCGAGGCCGACGACGTGCTTGGCACGCTGGCGCGCCAGGCCAAGGCGGCCGGCTGCCGGACGGTGATCCTCTCCGGGGACATGGACCTGCTCCAGGTGGTGGACGAGACCACGGTGGTCCAGTCCAGCAACCGGGCCACCGGGGAGGCCGTCATCTACGACGTCGAGGCGGTGAGGCGACGCTACGGGTTCGACCCGGTCCGGATCATCGACTACAAGGCGCTGCGCGGCGACAGCAGCGACAACATCCCCGGGGTGCCGGGGATCGGGGAGAAGACCGCCACCCAGCTGCTCCAGCAGTACGGAACGCTGGACCGGATCCTGGAGTCGGTGACGCAGATGCCGCCCGGACGGGTGCGCCGCACCCTGGAGGAGCACGCCGACGAGGCCCGCTTCGGACGCGAGATGGTGACCATCGTCCAGGACGTGCCCGGGGTCACCCTCGACCTGGCCGGGTGCGGCCTGCGCAGCTACGACCGCGAGGCGGCGGCCGCCCTGCTGGAGGAGCTGGGCATGCCCAGCCTGGTGGCCCGCCTGCCCCTCAGCGAGGCCCCCGCCGAGGCCAGCGCGGAGGCCGACCGGCCCCAGCTCGGGGAGCCCCAGTTGGTGGAGAGCGAGGAGGCCCTGGCGTCGGTCCTGCAGCGCCTGCGCGGCGAGGGGCGCTTCAGCCTCCAGCTGGCCACGGAGGGCCCGGCTCGCAAGGGCCACATCCTGGGCGTGGGGCTGGCCACCGGGGCGGCGGAGAGCTGGTACGTCCCGCTCGGGGGCGAGGGGCGGCCAGGGCTCGGCCCGGACCGGCTCGGGCCGCTCCTGGAGCTGCTCCGCGACGCCTCGGTCAGCAAGAGCGGATACCAGATCAAGGAGAGCCTGCTGGCGCTGCGGGGTGCTGGCCAGGACCTGGGCGGCGCCGACTTCGACTGCGTCCTGGCCGCCTACCTGGCCGACTCCCGCTCCCGCACGCCGACCCTGGCCGCCCTCTGCCGCGAGTGGCAGGGCCCGGCCGCGCCGGACCCGGAGGCGTTCCTGGGCAAGGGGGTGGCAGCCCATGGCGCCGAGACGCTGCCGCCGGAGGAGGCGGCTCGGCTGTACGCCGGCCAGGCGGCCTGCGCGGCCTCCATCCGGCCCCGGCTGGAGGAGCGCCTGGGGGAGCTTCAGGGGACGGAGCTGCTCCGCGACCTGGAGCTGCCCGTGCTCCAGATCCTGGCCGACATGGAGGCGCTGGGGGTCAAGCTCGATGCCAACCAGCTGGGCTCGATCTCGGTCGAGCTGGAGCAGCAGACCGCCCGACTCGAGGAGGAGATGTTCCGGCTGGCGGGACGAGAGTTCAGCCCCGGGTCACCGCCCCAGCTGGCGGCCCTGCTCTACGACGAGCTGGGCCTGAGGAGCGCCCGGCGGACCAAGACCGGCCGCTCCACCGACGCCCAGAGCCTGGAGGCGCTGCGCGAGGAGCACCCGATCGTGCCCCTGGTGCTGGAGTGGCGCCAGGTGACCAAGCTGAAGAGCACCTACGTCGACTCCCTGCCCCAGCTGGTGGACGGCGACGACGGTCGCGTACACACCAGCTTCAACCAGGCGGTGGCGGCCACCGGCCGGCTCTCCTCCAGCGACCCCAACCTGCAGAACATCCCCATCCGGAGCGAGCTGGGGCGGCGCATCCGGGCCGCCTTCGTGCCCGGCGAGCCGGGCTGGGTGCTGGTCTCCGCCGACTACTCCCAGATCGAGCTGCGGGTGCTCGCCCACCTGAGCCAGGACCCGCAGCTGCTGGCCGCCTTCGCCGGCGGGGCGGACATCCACTCGGACACCGCCGCCCAGGTCTTCGGGGTGGGCGCCGGGGAGGTCTCCCCGGACCAGCGCCGCATGGCCAAGGTGGTCAACTTCGGCATCCTCTACGGGCTCTCCAGCTTCGGGCTCTCGCGCGACCTCGGCATCGCGACGGACGTCGCCGACGACTTCATCAAGCGCTACTTCGCCACCTACAGCGGGGTTCGCGCCTATCTCGACCAGGTCCGCGACGGGGCCCGCCGCCAGGGCTACGTCGCCACCATCCTGGGTCGCCGGCGCTACCTCTCCGACATCAACGCCAGCAACCGGCAGGTGCGGGAGGCGAGCGAGCGGATGGCCATCAACATGCCCATCCAGGGCTCCGCGGCGGACATCATGAAGCTGGGCATGATCCGCACCGCCCAGGCCCTGGCGGCGGCCCGCAGCCGGGCCCGGATCCTGCTCCAGGTCCACGACGAGCTGGTCTTCGAGGCCCCCGCCGAGGAGGCCGGCGAGACCGCCGAGCTGGCCGCCCAGGCGATGTCGGGAGCGCTCGCCCTCAGCGTGCCCCTGGTGGTGGACCTCAAGACCGGGCCCAACTGGCGCGACCTCGAGCCCATCGGCCGGGCCAGCGCCTGAGCCCAGCTTGCCCGAGCTGCCCGAGGTCGAGACCATCGTCCGGGACCTGCGTCCCGGCCTGCTGGGGCGGCGGCTGGAGCGGGTCGACCTGCTGCGGCCGTCGGTGGTTCGCTTCCCCGAGGCGTCGCGCTTCCGCGCCCGGCTGGAGGGCCGCACCATCACTTCCGTCAGCCGGAGGGGCAAGTTCATCCACCTCGGCCTGGAGGGCGGCGAGGAGCTGGTCGTGCACCTCGGCATGACCGGCACCCTGACGCTGGAGCGGGAGTCGGAGCCGCTCCGCCTGCACACCCATCTCCGGATCGGCCTGGGACGCTCTGAGGAGCTCCGCTTCCGCGACCCGCGCCGCTTCGGCCGGGTCCTGCTGGGGAGCAGCGGCGAGCTGCAGCTGGCCGGCGTGCTGCCGCGGCTCGGAGCCGAGCCGCTGGAGCCAGGGTTCGCGGTCCAGGAGCTGGCCAGCCAGCTCCGCCGTTCGCGACGGGCGGTCAAGTCGGTGCTCCTCGACCAGGCCCTGGTGGCGGGCTGCGGCAACATCTACGCGGACGAGGCCTGCTTCCGGGCCGGGATCCGGCCCGACCGCCGGGCCTGCCGCATCAGCCAGCCGCGGGCCGAGCGCCTGCTGCGGGAGCTGCGCCTCGTCCTGGAGGACGCCATCCGGCGACGTGGCAGCTCCTTCTCCGACTACCGCGACGGCTTCGGCGCCCGGGGCGAGGCCTACGAGGCGCTCCTCGTCTACGGCCGTGGCGGCCAGCCCTGCGTCGTCTGCGGCGCCCCGCTGCGGCAGTCGCGGGTGGGGGGGAGGGGCACCGTCTTCTGCGCCCGGTGCCAGCGATGAGCGGGCGGGTGGCGCTGCTCTCCTTCGACGACGTGCCCCCCATCGGGGGCCAGGGGCGCTACGTCGGCTTCCTGGAGCGTGAGATGCCCGAGGAGGGCTTCGGGATGGAGGTGCTGAGCGCGCGCCGCGGCCCCTGGGGACCGGGACCGCGCATCCCCCGGCGCACCCGGCGGGAGCCCCTCGACTTCTCCCTCTGGCTGCGCCACCACGTGGCCCAGGCCGCCGCCGCCGTGCGCCCCGACCTCTGGCACGCCCTCGGCGGTCCGGGCGGCGTCCTGCTCTTCCGCCACCCCCCCGGGGCCCCGCTCGTCTACACCGCCAACCACACCTACCGCACCGCCCACGGGCGCCGCCTCGCCACCCGGCCCCTGGGCACCATCGAGGCCCGCGGCTACCGCTTCGCAGAGCACGTGATCGCGGTCTCTCCCTCCACCGCCCACTCCCTGGTCGCCGACTACGACCTGCCCGCGGAGCAGGTCTCGGTGATCCCGGTCGGGATCGACACCGATCGCTTCCACCCCGGCCCGGAGGAGGCCGAGGGAAGCCTGCTCTTCGTCGGACGACTGGTCCCGATCAAGGGGCTACCCACCTTCCTCGACCTCTTCCGGACCCTGGGTTCCGAGTTCCCCGGGCTCCGCGCCGAGGTCTGCGGCGACGGGCCCCTGCTGGGGGCGGCCGAGGCCGAGGCCGCCGCCTCGGGGAACCGGCTCGCGGTCCGGGGAAGGGTCAGCGACGAGGAGCTGGCGGCCGCCTACCGGAGGGCCCGGCTGCTGGTCGTGCCGTCTCGCTTCGAGGGCCTCGGCCTGGTCGCCCTGGAGGCCATGGCCTCCGGGGTCCCGGTGGTGGCCAGCGACGTGCCCGGTCTCACCGACCTCGGCGGTGAGGGCACCGTCCTGGTGCCCCCCGGCGACGCCGGGGCCCTGGCGGAGGCGGTGCGGGGCCTGCTCGCCGACCCCGGGCGCCGCCGGGAGCTGGGCCAGCGGGGCCGCGCCCACGTCCTCCGCGAGTACTCCTGGGCGGCGGTGCGGCCCCGGGTCGCCGAGGTCTACCGGTCCGTGCTCGGCTCCAGCGCCAGCCAGGCGTCGTAGGCGCCCTCCAGCTCCGCCGTCAGCTCCTTGAGGCGGCGACCGGCCCGGCCCAGGCTGCGTCCCCCGTCCCCGGCGTAGGGCTGGGCCAGCAGGCTCTGGAGCTCGCTCCGCTCCCGCTCCAGGCCCTCGATCTGCCGC
>JASHRA010000099.1 GCA_030038765.1 Candidatus Dormiibacterota bacterium
CGCTCTGCGGGTTGCCCTGGAGGCGCTGATCCGGAACTGAGGAGAGCGGGCCGGCCCACCAGCGGAGAGCCCAGGGACGGCGCGGGAGCTCACGCGGGAGAGGCCAGCCACCCCGTCAGCAACGGCGCGGCGCGGGTCTCACACCCAGGGCCCGGCGACCGGCCGCAAAGCAGAGCATGGCCGGGCCTGCGGCGAGCATGGCCATGGCGGCCGCGCCGACCACCTGCTCCAGCCCGAAGCCGCGGTAGGGACCGGAGAGCGTGGCCAACACCTTCAGCGTGAGCCAGCCCAGGTAGAGGGCGGCGCCGACCCAGATCGCGCGAGCCATGGCATGCGTGAAGTGCCGACTTCTCATTCCGACGATCGTCGGCAACGGGCACCCACGCGTCAAGTGATAACACGCATGTATAGGAAGCTATACGCTCGTATCGTAGGCTCATGGCCAGAGACCGCCGCGGGGGCTCCCCGCCCCCCACCGCGGTCTCGACGGACCTCACCAGGCGGGCCCGGATCCGGGACGCCGGGCTGCGGCTCTTCTCCGAGCGCGGCACCGAGGGCGCCACCGTCCGGGACATCGCCCGGGCGGCGAGCGTCTCCCCCGGCCTGGTCCGCCACCACTTCGGCTCCAAGGAGGGCCTGCGAGCCGCCTGCGACGCCTTCGTCCTCGAGCGCGGAACCGAGATCAAGGAGCGGGCCCTCTTCCAGGGCGAGCTGGACCAGCCCGAGCTGCTCCTGATGCACCGCTACCTGGCACGCTCCATGGTCGAGGGCTCAGGGGCGGCCGCCTCGATGTTCGACCGCCTGGTCCAGGCGACCCAGCTCTGGCTGGAGCGCCACGCGCCGAGCGAGACCCCGGACCCCAGGGGGCGCGCCGCCCTCCTGATCGCGATGGAGCTGGGAGCGCTGGTCATGCGCGAGGTGCTGTCCCGGGCGCTGGGATCGGACACGCTCAGCCCCGAGGGCTCGCTCCGGGTGGCCCGGGCCAAGCTCGAGCTCTACTCGCAACCCCTGCTGAGCGCCGACGCCGCGGCCCGGGCGAGGGCCGCCATGGACGCCCTCGGCGAGCGCCTGGACGCGGCCGCCGCGGGGGAGGGGCGGCCCGCCACCGGCGCCGGTGACCCCGGTGGCTGACGCCATCGAGGTCGAGGGGCTGACCAAGTCCTTCGGCGACGCCGAGGCCCTGCGGGGACTGGACCTCCGGGTCCGGGCGGGCGAGGTGCACGGCTTCCTGGGACCGAACGGCGCCGGCAAGTCCACCACCATCCGCGTCCTGCTGGGCCTGATCCGCCCCGACCGGGGCCGGGTGAGGCTGCTGGGCGGCGACCCCTGGCGCCAGGCCCCCCAGCTGCACCGGCGCCTCGCCTACGTGCCCGGCGACGTCGCCCTCTGGCCCAACTTCTCGGGCGGGGAGGTGATCGACCTGCTGGCACGGCTGCGCGGAGGCCTCGACGAGCACCGCCGGTCCGAGCTCCTGGACCGCTTCCAGCTCGACCCGCGCAAGAGGTGCCGCGCCTACTCCAAGGGCGACCGTCAGAAGGTGGCGCTGATCGCCGCCCTCAGCGCGGACGTGGAGCTGCTCCTCCTCGACGAGCCGACCTCGGGGCTCGACCCGCTGATGGAGGCCACCTTCCGGGAGGTCATCGGCGAGGAGCTGGGCGCCGGCCGCACCGTCCTCCTCTCCAGCCACATCCTCACCGAGGTGGAGGCGCTCTGCGAGCGCGTCACCATCATCCGCGAGGGAAGGACCGTGGACAGCGGGACCCTGGCCGAGATGCGCCACCTCACCCGCACCACGATCGACGCCAGCTTCGAGCGGAGCGCACCGGACCTCTCCGACCTGCCCGGCATCCACAACCTGCGGGCGGGACTGCGGGGGATCGTGGTCGACGTCGACGCCCAGGCGCTGAACGCGGTGCTGGCGCGCTTCACCGAGGCCGGGGTGCGGAGCCTGGTGAGCCGGGCGCCGACGCTGGAGGACCTCTTCCTGCGCCACTACCAGCGGGCCGCCCCGGGCGCGCCCGGGACCGCGAGCCCACCGTGAGCCTGCCCGCCGGCACTGGGGCCCTGCTCCACCTGGCGCTGCGGCGCGACCGCCTGCTCCTGGTCTGGGTCCTCTACGTGGCCGTGGTCCCGGTCGCCCTGGCCGCCTCCATCGCCGCCCTCTACCGCACCGCGGCGGCGCGCCAGGCGTTCGCCGAGGTGGGCGGCCACACGGCGGCGCTGGTCGCCTTCTACGGCACCCTCAGCGGTCACAGCGCGGCCGAGCTGGCCAGCTGGCGGGCCGGCTTCGTCCCCGTGGTGGTGGGTCTGATCGCGCTCCTCACCGTGATCCGGCACACGCGCGCCGAGGAGGAGGCCGGCCGCCGCGAGCTCCTCGCCGGGTCGGTGGTGGGCCGGCAGGCGGCCCTGGCGGCCGCCCTCCTGGAGGCGACCGGGGCCACGCTCGCCATGGCGCTGCTCCTGGCCGCGGGGATGACGCTGGAGCGCCTGCCGCTGGCCGGCTCGCTCGCCCTGGGGCTGCAGTACGCCCTCGTGGGTCTCCTCTTCGCCGCCGTCGGCGCCGTCGCAGCCCAGCTCACCGAGAGTGCCAGCGCGGCCCGCGCCGTCGCCGTCGTGGTCCTGGCAGTCACCTTTGTCATGCGCATGGGGGGCGACCTCAGCCAGCTGGCCCGCGGGCCCGTCTCCTGGCTCTCCTGGGTCTCCCCGCTGGGCCTCCTGGAGCAGATCCGGCCCTACGCCCAGGATCGCTGGTGGGTCGGCCTAGTGGCCCTGGCCCCGACCGCGCCCCTGCTGCTGGTGGCCGTCTGGCTGGCCAGCCGGCGTGACCTGGGCAGGGGCCTGCTGGGCGTCCGCCCCGGCCCCGCCCGCGCGGCCCGCTGGCTGCGCAGTCCCCTGGGGCTGGCCTGGCGTCTCCAGCGCGGCCTGCTGGCCGGCTGGGTGGCGGGCCTGGCCGTCACCGGCCTCGTGGTCGGGGCCATCACC
>JASHRA010000100.1 GCA_030038765.1 Candidatus Dormiibacterota bacterium
GGCGCTGAGCCCCAGGGCGCCCGTGGCCAGGGCCGTGCCCAGGTAGCCGCTGCCGGCCAGGCGGGCGCGCAGCCGGGGCTGGTTCGCAGCCGGCCCCGAGATGAAGCTGGCGACCCCGATGAGCCCGTCGCTGATGCCCTCGATCAGGCCCAGCGCGGCCGCGGTGGAGTGCAGGGTGGAGACGACGAGCGTGGGCAGGAGCGAGGTCGCGATCTCGTGGCCGGAGTCGGAGAAGAAGCTGGTCAGGCCCACCCCGAGCACGCCCCGGGTCAGCCATCCCTGGTCCTCGGGCGGGCTCGGCGGCGGCCCCCCTGGCTTCAGCTGCAGTCCAGGACCAGCTTGCCGCTGACGCCGCCGGCGGCCAGCTCGGCGAGGGCGGACCCGGCCTCGCGGAGGGGGTAGACGCGCTGCACCAGCGGCCGGATCCCGGCCCCGCTGACGAAGCCCAGGAGGGAGGCGAACTCGGCCCTGGTCCCCATGGTCGAGCCCAGCACCGAGAGCTGGCGCCAGAAGAGGCGCCGCAGGTCGGCCGGGGGCTGGTCCCCGGAGGTGGCCCCGGCCACCACCAGCGAGCCGCCCCGGCGCAGCACCCTGAGGCTGGTGCCGAAGGTCGCCTCCCCGACCGAGTCGAGGACCGCGTCGACGCCCCTGCCCCCGGTCACCCGCAGCACCTGGCCCACCGTCTCCGGGCCCAGCTCCAGCGCCTCCCGGACGCCGCGCTCTCGGGCCGCGTCCAGCTTGGCGGGGTCCCGGCCCAGGACGATGAGGCGCAGGCCGGAGGCCTGCGCCAGCTGCTGGGCGGCCACCGCCAGGCCGCCGCCGGCGCCCTGGACCAGGACCGTCTGGCCGGGCCTGAGGCGGGCCTTGGTGAAGAGCATGCGGTAGGCGGTGAGGTAGGCGGTGGGGAGACAGCAGGCCTCCTCCGGGCCCAGTCCCGGGGGCAGCGGGAAGAGGTTCCCGGCGGGCACCAGGCAGTACTCGGCGAAGGTCCCCTCCCAGCCCTCCTCGCTGAGCATGGCGAAGTGGCGGCAGGAAGTCTCGTCGGGGCCGAGGCAGGCCTCGCAGCGGCCGCAGGTGACCACCGAGTGGGCCACCACGGGGGCGCCCGGGGGCAGCTCGCCGGCCTCCCCCTCGGCGTAGGCGTCCACCACCCCGGCGACATCGCAGCCCAGCGTCCAGGGGAAGTGGGAGGGGGCCCCGACCCCGGCCAGCGTCCAGAGGTCGTGGTGGTTGAGGGAGGCGGCCCCGACCCGGAGCCGGACCGTCCCCGGGCGCGGCCGGGGCAGCTCCCGCTCCCCGAGCACCAGGTTGGCGAGGGGCTCCGGTCCCCCGGCGGCGGTGGCGTAGGCGGCCAGCACTGGATCCCTAACCTCTACCTGCGGACGCGCGTGGCTTCGGCCCCGACTCTAGTCAGCCGGAGGGTGAGGGGGTGGGAGGGGCCGGCCGCGAGTAGAGCGCGGCCACCGTCTCGGTCCCGTTGAGCAGGAGGCTGGTCCGTGGCGCTCGGAGCAGCCGACGACCCCGCCGCCAGCCCTGGAAGACGGCCCCCTGGGCGGCGTTCGGGGTCTCGCTGAGGGTCACCTCGGTGGCGCAGACGAAGGCCAGCCGGCGGCTCGGGGAGCTCACCGTGTAGCGCTCGCCCCCGCCGGTGGCGACGACCGTCCCGAGACTGCTCTGGCCCTGGCTGCTGATCTCCAGGCGGAGGGCGCAGCCTGCGCCCGCGCTGGCCCGGGGAACGCCCGGGCCGGGCCCCGCCGTGGCCTGGCAGGCGGTCAGCAGGAGAGCCGCCAGGGCCGCCCCCGGCAGCGCCCCCGGGCTGCGCTCGGGCCGGCCCGGAGCGGCCGCCACCCCGACCCCGGGCCGGGGCCCGCCGGGAGCTGGGATATCCTGCCCTCCATGGCCCAGGAGCCCGCGTCGCCCCGGGCGGCCAGGCGGGAGCGCCGCGCCTACGGTGGCACCCCCTCCGTGAGCCCCATCATCATCCAGTCCCTGGGGAGCCGGGTGGACCGGGTCTCCCGCCGGATGGCGATCGAGATCGCCCGCGCCATCCCCCTGGCCGAGGGGACGGGAGGCTCCGCCTTCGGCAGCGAGGTGCTGGCCGCCTGTCGCGAGGGCGTCGGCACCATGCTCTCGCTCTGGGCCGAGTCCCGCCCTCCCTCCCACGCCGAGCTCCAGCGCCTCTCCCGGATGGGCGGCCGCATGGCCAGCACCGGCGTCCCCCTGGACGCCATCCTGCGCGCCTACCGGGTCGCCGCCCTGGTCATCTGGCAGCACGTGATCGACGCCGTGCGCATCCATCCCGAGATCGAGGCCCAGTCGGTCCTGAACGCAGTGGCACCCCTCTTCGACTACCTCGACGCCATCAGCGTCGCCGTCAGCAACAGCTACCTCGAGACCCGCGAGCGGCTGCGCCGGGAGCAGGACCGGCAGTACGACCAGTTCTTCAGCGACCTCCTGGGCGGCACCGCGGACGCGGAGATGCTCGCCCGCGCCGCCGAGGGCGGGATGGTCCTGGAGTTCCCCTACCG
>JASHRA010000101.1 GCA_030038765.1 Candidatus Dormiibacterota bacterium
GCGGGGGGACTGGAGCACGGCCAGGGTGAAGGCGACGTCCTTGGTCGTGACCGGCAGGCCGTCGGACCAGCGGCGGCTGGGCGAGAGGGTGAAGCGGTAGCGCTGGCCCCCCTCCAGCGCCCGCCAGCTGGTGGCCAGCCCGAGCCGGGCGGCGCCGCTGCGGCCCGCCGCCATCAGGCCCGGCTCGCTGAGCGCGCCCACCGCCTGGGCCACCGGGTCGTCGGGTGAGAGCAGCGGGCTGAGCGGCGAGGGGCCGACCGCGGCCACCATGCCCTCGGTGAAGACCTGGTGGGTCTCGGCGCCGCGCAGGGAGAAGGTGAGGGCGAGGCCGGCCAGCACCAGGACCAGCAGGCTGCCGAGGCTGGCCAGCACCCGCAGCGGGTGGCGGCGCGGGCTGAGGAAGCCGCCCTCGGGCTCGGGGCTCAGCCGGCTCCCAGGCGGATGTCCACCACCGCCACCAGGGCGAAGGCGACCGTGAGCCAGACCGACATGCGAAAGAGGAGACGCTCCAGCCCGCGCCTGGTGCGATAGCCGCCACCCATGTCCGTCCCGCCCCCCAGAGTGCCGCCAAGGCCGCTCGCCTTGGGCGTCTGGAGCAGGATGGTGACGATCAGCAGGACTGCCAGGACCACTTCCAGGATGCCGATCGCTCGCTTCACGGGTCCTCCGCCACAAGATCGGGGGGATTATAGCCGGGGCCCCCTTGGGGGCCGGTCAGGGGAACCTCCCGGAAGCGTGGCGGCCGCTCCTCTTCCAGCAGCAGCCAGGCCGTGGCCAGGGCCAGCCGACCCCGCTCCACCGAGATCACGACGTAGTGGTAGCCGGGCCAGGCCCGGTCGGTGTCGAACTGGCTGGGCCGGGCCGGGTGGTCGGGGTGGGTGTGGAAGAAGCCGACCACCTCCTGCCCCAGTGAGCGCGCCCGCCGCTCGGCCAGGATGATGTCCCGGGGATCCAGCTCGTAGCGGTCGAGGCGGCGCTCCTGGACCAGGTTGTGCCCCTCCAGCACCTCCGTCACCCGGGTCAGCCCCTCCGCGGGCAGCCCCAGCAGGACCCCGCAGCCCTCCTCCGGGTAGGCGGCCTCGGCCAGCTCCGTCATCCGGGCGAAGTCCTCCGCCCCCATCTCCAGCCGAGGCCCCTGGGCGGCGCTCACGCCGCCTCCTCCAGGTAGCCGGCGCCGCCGTCGGGGAGGACCAGCACCACGACCCCCTCCCGGAGGCCCTCGGTGATGAGCCGCTCCACGCCCCAGAGGGCGAGGCCAGAGGAGTGCCCGGCCAGCACGCCCTCCTCCCGGGCCAGGCGCGCGGCCAGGTCCAGGGCCGGCTGGGTCGGGCCCTCGAGCTGGCGGTCGGACAGCCCCGGGTCGTAGATCCCGGGCACGATGGCGCTGCCCATGTGCTTCAGCCCCTCCAATCCGTGGAGCGGGTCGTCGGGCTCCAGGCTGACGCACTGGACCTGCGGGTTCAGCTCCTTGAGCCGGCGCGAGCAGCCGACGAAGGTCCCCGACGTCCCCAGGCCGGCCAGGAAATGGGTCACCCGGCCCTCGGTCTGGGCCCAGATCTCCTCCGCCGTGGTCTCGTAGTGGGCGCGCCAGTTGAGCTCGTTGTTGTACTGGTCGGCGAAGAAGTAGCGATCCGGCTCGCGCTCGCGGATCTCCCGGCAGAGCAGGATGGCGCCGTCCGACCCCTCCTGGGGGTCGGAGAGGGTGAGCTCGGCGCCGAAGCGCTCCATCAGGCGCCGGGCGCGGCGGGCGACGTTGCCCGGGACCACCAGGCGGACGGGGAAGCCGAGGGCGGCTCCGAGCATGGCGTAGGCCACCCCGGTGTTGCCGCTGGAGCTGTCCAGCAGCGCCCGCCCAGGCCCCAGCAGCCCCCGCCCCAGGCCGTCCTCGGCGATGCGCAGGGCGGGCCGGTCCTTGACCGAGCCACCCGGGTTCAGGAACTCAGCCTTGCCCAGCACCGTGAGCCCGGGGGCGCGCTCCTGGAAGAGGCGCAGCCGGAGCAGCGGGGTCCGGCCGACGCAGCCGGCGATGCCCGGCGCCCGCCGGGACGACGCCGGCCTGAGGCGGCGCCCCCCGGGGTGCGCGGAGAAGCTCGCCACCCGGACAGTCGGACTCAGGGCTCAAGGTCGAGCCTCAGAACCTGCGCCGCGGGGTGATCCAGTCGCCACCCGCGAAGCGCGCCCCGGCGCCGAGCTGGCGCTCGATGTGGAGCAGGCGGTTGTACTTCACCGTGCGCTCACCGCGCGAGGGCGCGCCGCTCTTGAGCTGGCCCGCGGTCACGGCCACGGCGAGGTCCGCCATGCTGGAGTCGTCGGTCTCGCCGGAGCGGTGGCTGATGACCAGGGCCAGGCCGGCCCGGCGCGCCTGCTGGCAGACGTCGATGGTCTCGCTCACGGTCCCGATCTGGTTGAGCTTGATCAGCACGGCGGTGGAGATGCCCTCGTCGATGCCCCGCTGGAGCCGCTCCGGGTTGGTGACGAAGATGTCGTCGCCGACCAGCTGGACCTCCTTGCCGAGCCGTTCCGTGAGCTCCTTCCAGCCCTCCCAGTCGTCCTCGGCCAGGCCGTCCTCCAGGGAGATGATGGGGTACTGGCGGATCCAGTCCTCGAAGAGGTCCACCATCTGGCTCGAGGTTAGCGCCCTGCCCTCCCCCTCCAGGTGGTACTTGCCCTCGTGGAACATGTGGCTGGGGGCGGGGTCCAGGGCGATGGCGATCTGCTCCCCGGCGCGGTAGCCGGCCCGGTCGATGGCCTCCAGGATCAGCTCGATGGCCTCGGCGTTGCTCTTGAGGTTGGGGGCGAAGCCGCCCTCGTCGCCCTGGCCGACCTCGTGCCCCTTCTCGATCAGGACCTGGCGCAGGGTGTGGAAGACCTCGGCGCCGGCCCGCAGCGCCTCGGCGAAGCTCTCGGCCCCGACCGGCGTCACCATGTACTCCTGGAAGTCCACCGAGTTGCGGGCGTGGATGCCCCCGTTGAGGATGTTGAACTGGGGCAGGGGGATGACCGAGGCGCAGGCCCCACCCAGGTAGCGGTAGAGGGGCATCTCCAGCGCCGCCGCCGCCGCCCTCGCCACGGCCAGGCTGACGCCGAGGATGGCGTTGGCCCCGAGCTTCTCCTTGTTGGGGGTGCCGTCGGCCTCGATCAGGCGCCGGTCCACCTCCCGCTGCTCCAGCGAGTCGGTGCCGAGCAGGAGCGGGCCGAGCACGTCGTTGACGTTGGCAATGGCCTTGTTGACGCCCTTGCCGCCGTAGCGGCTGGGGTCGCCGTCGCGCAGCTCGACGGCCTCGTGGATGCCGGTCGAGGCGCCCGAGGGGATGGCCGAGCGGCCCACCTCGCCGCCCGAGAGGGTCACCTCCACCTCCAGGGTGGGGTTGCCGCGTGAGTCCAGGATCTCGCCAGCCAGGACCTGCTCGATGAAGGTCAAGCCATGCCTCCCACAGTCAGCCGGCCCAGGGCCGGCGATTCGCTACGCTCGGAGCCGCATGTTGCAGAAGCGGTTCCACTGGCCCAGGTTAACGACCGGGCAGTGGATCACGGCGGCCGTGATTGCCTTCATCGTGGTGGCGGTGTTTTCCGATGTCGGCAACAGCCTGCGCCAGATCAGCTCGGGGGAGGGCCCGCCCCACGCCCAGCTCAACGGCTCCTTCCCCAGCGCCCCGCTCACGGTCGGCCGGCGGGCCGGCTTCGCCTTCGCCCTCGACGACACCTCGGGCGGGGCCATGGACCCGGCCTGCGTCGGCGGCAACCTGAGCCCCGAGTTCGAGGTGCTGAAGGTGACCATGCTGGGCACGCCGGCCGGCTCCTGGCGCCACAACCGGGCCTGCGGCGACATCCTGGAGACCAACTCCACGGTCCCGGTGGTGATCACCGTGGTCCCGCTCCACCCCGGCACCTTCAGCCTCCACCTGCTGCCCCAGGAGCACGCGCGCCGGGTCGGCTCAGGCACCAAGGGCGAGGTCACGGTCCGGCCCTGAGGTCCGGGCGGCGGCCAGCAGGGCCCGGTGGACCCGGGGCGGGCCGGCCACGATGTTGCCGCTCCGGGGCAGCCCCGCCACTCCCTCCCAGTCCGAGACCAGGCCGCCAGCCTCGGTCACCAGCAGGGTCCCGGCGGCGATGTCCCAGGGCTTGAGCCCGAGCTCGAAGAAGCCGTTGAAGACACCGGCCGCGGTGTAGGCCAGGTCGAGGGCGGCCGCGCCCGGGCGGCGCACGTCCTCCACCTCCCCCAGCACCCGCTCCAGGGTCCGGATCAGGCGGGGCACCTGGGGGCGGCTCTTGAAGGGGAAGCCGGTCGCGACCACGGCGCGGGCGGGGTCCAGGTCCTCGATCGAGAGGCGGCGGCCGCCCTCGTCGAAGGCGCCCTCCCCCTTGGTCGCGGTGAAGGTGAAGCCGAGGAAGGGGGCGTGCACCGCCCCCACCACCGGCTCGCCCCGCTCTAGGAGCGCGATCGAGACCCCGACCAGGGGGAAGCCGCGGCTGAAGTTGGTGGTCCCGTCCAGCGGATCGACCACCCAGCCCGTCTCCGGCAGCTCGCCGCCGCGCTCCTCGGAGAGCACCGGCAGCTCGGGGAAGACGGACTCCAGGATCCCCAGGATCACCGACTCCGACTCACGGTCGAGGTCGGTCACGTAGTCTCCGGGCCCCTTGCTCTCGGTGAGCTGGAAGCCGAGACCGGCAGCCTTGATCACCGCCCCACCGGCCTGGGCCGCGTAGCGCGCGGTGGCCAGCGCCAGCTGGCGGTCCGGCGCCGTCCCCTCGGGGCTCAGCGGCGTCCCCTCGAGCCCCGACCGCGCGGGGGCTCGCGGGACACCTTCTTCTTATGCTTCTTGTCCTTCCGGGTCGGTGCCAGGGAGTTGAGCAGGCTCTCCCGCGGCGGCTCCGCCGGCCGCGGCGGGGGTGCGGGCAGGTCGGCTTCGCTCATGGCGCCCCATATGGTGCCAGTTCGCGCCCAGCTCCGGGGCCGGGGCGAGGCGGCGGAGGTCGGCGCTCAGCCAGAGCGGGGGCAGCGGGCGCAGCCGCAGCCAGGCCACGCCGCGCAGGGCCCCGGGTGGGAGCGGGCCGAAGTCCTGGCTGTCGCTGCTGGCAGCGCGGTTGTCCCCGAGCACCCAGATCAGCGGAGGCCGCCGGCTGACCGCGCTGACCCGCTTCAGGAGCTCGAAGCCGGGGCGCTGGGGATGCTCCACCACCACCACCTGACCCAGCCGGGGAAGGCGCCGGCGCGCTGGCCCCACCAGGACCCAGGCCCCGGGCGGCAGGCAGGGGCGCATGCTCTCGCCCTCGACCAGGACCAGCGAGGGGAGGCGGGGCGACCGGGGCAGCACAGTGACCACGAGTTTGCCCGTCCTCGGCCGCCGATGCTAGCTTTGGCTCAGGCCAGGCAAGCGCCCGGCGCGCCCACGACCAGGAGGAGAGCATGGCTTTCGACTTGAGAAGGGGCCTGCGGCCACGCCGGGTGGTCCACGCCCACTGCGACATCCCCTGCGGCATCTACGACCCCCACGAGGCCCAGCTGGCGGCCCAGACGGTCGAGACCATGGTGACCAAGATCAAGGCCCTGCCTGACGACGGGTCGGAGGCCTCGCGCAACTCCTTCGCGCGCATGGTCACGGTCAAGGAGCAGCACGCGGAGCGGGTCAAGCACGAGGTGACCGTGCTCTGGGGCGACTACTTCAAGCCCGAGCACCTGGAGAAGTACCCGGAGCTGCACGACCTGGTCTGGAAGACGCTGAAGGCGGCCTCGGCGGCCAAGCAGAGCGTGGACTCAGAGAAGGCGGCCGAGCTGCGGAGCAAGGTCGACGAGGTGGCTCGGATCTTCTGGGAGACCAAGAAGTAGTGGCTGCGCGGCAACGAGCTCGCGCGCGGCTCGGCCGGGCCGGGCCGCGCGCCGCCCGCCGGAGCTACCGACGGCCATCCAGAGCGGACCCCCGGCCCCTCAACTGACCTTCCGGTCACGGTCTCGGCGGACTTCGCGCCGACCCTTGACGGGTGGCCCACCGATCCGGCACTCTACCGCGCGGCGGGGTGAAGGGGCGGCCTGTGCGAGCACTCACGGGACCCCACGACGCCTCCGTGCGGGAAGGGCGAGAGCGGTCTTGGGAGTGAACGTATGCACCGAGCGGGTGATCTTTTCAGGAGGCTGACGTGGGCTCGGACGAGGCGGAAGGCGGCGCTCTCGCCGATCCGCCCGGCCAACCCGGCGCGCCGGGTCCTGGCCGTCTTCGCGGTCCTGGCCGGGCTGGTCGCCGGGGGCGGTGCGCTCGCCGAGTTGCCCGGCATCTTCGCCCAGACCTACGACGGCAACATCTACATCTTCTCCAGCCCGCAGACGGAGGTCTCCGGGGTCGCTTCCGGGAGCGTCTTCGTGCAGCTCCAGACGGATGCCTCGCCCGGCGAGCCTATCTACCAGTCGGCCAACAAGACGCTGGACGTGAGCTGCACCCCGGGCACCGGTGTCGTGGTCACGAACTGCCCCAGCACCTTGACCATCCCGGCGGGAGGCTTCTCGACCTCCTTCCAGTTCACGACCACGACCACGGTCGGCGGCACCCTGACGGTGACCGTCTCCGATCCCGCCGGTAACTACGACGAGAGCACCGGCGACGATCCCCAGACCGAGACCATCGCGACGGCCGACCTGACCGACAGTTCCTCCTTCAGCCCCGGCTACAACGGCGGGGGCTCGGGCCCGACGCCGGTGGCGCCCGGCCAGTCCACGACCTTCTTCACCTCCAGCGGCTCGGAGATCTCCAACAACAGCGTCAGCGACTACTGGTACGAGGTCCGGGGGTTGGACGGCGTCTTCGGACCCGGCAGCCTCTCCTCCCAGACCGGTCTCTACAACTGCATCGAGATCGGGCCTGGCGACTCGGAGAACCCCGGCACCGTCACCGACGTGACCTCCCCCTACCAGAACCCCGGCACCTACCAGCTGGGCGTGCTGGTCGAGGCCTACACGGGTGGCGGCTGCACCACCGCCTTCTCCTACTACCAGGTCAACGTGACCCTGGAGCTGAACAACAGCGCCTACACCCCGGCCAGCGCGCCGACGCGCCTCTGCGACACGCGCAGCGGCTCCGGTGACGTCTGCGCCGGACACACCCTGGGTGCGGGCGGCTCGCTCAACCTCGACGTCATCACCGGCTCGGTGCCGGCCAACGCCACCGCGGTGCAGCTCAACGTCACCGTGACCGACACCACGGCCTCCAGCTACCTCACCGTCTATCCCACCGGGGCCACCCAGCCGACCGCGTCCAACCTCAACTGGCCGGCCGGAGACACGGTCGCCAACGCCGTCGTGGTCGCCCCGGGATCAGGTGGGGACGTCACCTTCTACAACTTCCAGGGGAGCACCGACGTGGTGGTCGACCTGGAGGGCTGGTACGCGCCCCCCTCCTCGCAGTCGAACACCGACGGCAGCTATGTGCCGCTCTCGCCCTCACGCATCTGCGACACCCGGACCGGCTCGGGTGACGCCTGCGCCGGGCACACCCTGGGGCAGGCCGGCGTGCAGACGGTGACCGTGGCCGGCCAAGGCGGGGTTCCCGCGTCCGGTGCCTCGGCCGTGGTCATCAACGTCACCGCCACCAACACCACCGCAGCCAGCTACTTCACCGTCTATCCCAACACCCGGCCGACCGCGTCGGACATCAACTGGAGGGCGGGCCAGACCATCGCCAACCGGGCCGTGGTCCCGCTCTCGGGCACGGGAACGATCAGCGTCTACAACTTCCAGGGCAGCGCCGACCTCGTCATCGACGTGGACGGCTACTTCACCAACGGGTCGAGCACGCCGAGTGGCGCGTCCTTCTTCACACCCATCACTCCAGTCCGGGTCTGCGACACCCGGGCCGAGAGCAAGTCCGGCATCAGCGATAGCTGCACCGGCAACACGCTGGGTGGTGGCGGCACGATCAACGTCAACCTGACCAGCAACGCGCTCCTGGTCCCCTTCGGCCCCGGAGCCTCGGCCGCGGTGCTGAACGTGACCGCGACTGACACCACGGCGCCCAGCTACTTCACGGTCTACCCCGGTCCCACCCGGCCGACCGCTTCCGACCTCAACTGGGCCGCCGGCTGGACGGTGCCGAACCTCACCTTCGCCACCTACAGCAGCAGCGGCGGCATCACGGTCTACAACTTCCAGGGCAGCGCCGACCTCGTCATCGACGTGGACGGCTACTTCACCCCGGAGAGCTAGCGCAGGCGGACCCGCAGGGGGTCCTCATCGACAGCCCAAGTGGGGCCGCGGCGGTGCTACCGCCGCGGCCCCTTTCCTCGTCCGGGCGAAGGTCCGCCGAGGGCGGCCGACGCGGGCGTTGGGTAGCCCCCTGCCAAGCGGCTCAGCCGCCGGCCCGGGGCCGGCGCCAGTCCCGCAGCCGCTCGACGAGGCGCCCCGGCCGGCCGGCGGCGGGGCGGATCCGGTCCCGCAGCCAGCCGCCGCCCCAGTGGGCCGCGC
>JASHRA010000102.1 GCA_030038765.1 Candidatus Dormiibacterota bacterium
GCGCCGGCGCCGCCGCGCCGCGCTCCCGGCCGTCAGCGAGCCCGAGCTGGCGCGCCACTTCGGGCGCCTGGGCCGCCGCAACCACAACCTCCAGCAGGGCTCCTATCCGCTCGGCTCCTGCACCATGAAGTACAACCCCGCCGTCAACGAGCAGGCGGCCGCGCTGGAAGGCTTCGCCGAACTCCACCCGCTCCAGCCGGTGGAGAGCATCCAGGGGGCGCTGGAGCTGATGTGGCGGCTGGAGCAGATGCTGGTCCAGATCACGGGCATGGCCGCCGTCTCCCTGCAACCGGCGGCGGGCGCCCACGGGGAGTGGACCGGCCTGAGGATGATCCAGGCCCACCACCGGCGTCGCCGGGACGAGGTCCGGACCCAGGTGATCATCCCCGACACGGCCCACGGAACCAACCCGGCCAGCGCCGCCCAGTGCGGCTTCTCGGTGGTCACCGTGCGCAGCGCCGCGGACGGGACGGTCGACCTCGACGACTTCCGGGAGAAGCTCGACCCCACCATCGCGGCCGTGATGCTGACCAACCCCAACACGCTCGGGATCTTCGAGCGCAACATCGAGGAGATGGCCCGCCTCGCCCACGAGGCCGGCGCCCTGCTCTACTACGACGGGGCCAACCTCAACGCCCTGGTGGGGATGGCGCGCCCCGGAGACATGGGCTTCGACGTGGTCCACCTCAACCTGCACAAGACCTTCTCCACGCCCCACGGCGGCGGTGGACCGGGGGCGGGGCCGGTGGGGGTGAGCCGAGAGCTGGCGGACTTCCTGCCCGTGCCCCGCATCGCCCGGAAGGAGACCGGCTTCGCCTGGGACTACGAGCGCCCCGACAGCATCGGCAAGGTGCGCTCCTTCTACGGCAACTTCGGCATGCTGGTCCGGGCCTATGCCTTCATCTCCGCCTACGGGGCGGACATCCCCCAGGTGGCGCGGGACGCCGTGCTCGCCGCCCGCTACCTGCGCCGGCGCCTCGAGCCCTACCTCCGGACGGCGGTCGACGGTGACTCCTTCCACGAGTTCGTGGTCACGCCCAGGCGGTCCGAGCCGCGCTACTCCGGCCTCCGGGCGCTGGACATCGCCAAGCGCATGATCGACTACGCCGTCTACCCGCCCACCGTGTACTTCCCGCTCACCGTGCCGGAGGCGATGATGTTCGAGCCCACCGAGACGGAGTCGAAGCGGTCGCTGGACCAGCTCGCTGAGGTGGTCCGGACGATCGTGGAGGAGGGCGCGGACGATCCGGAGGTGCTCCGCACGGCTCCCCACCAGGCGCCCGTGGGCCGGGTCGACGAGGTGTCGGCCGCGCGTCACCCGATGCTGCGCTGGCGACCCGAGGGCACGGCCCTTTGAGCTCCGGCCCGGAGGACCGCGAGCAGCTGCTGCAGCTGATGCGGGAGCGGGCCCTCCGGGTGGGGGACTTCGTCCTCGCCAGCGGCCGCCACAGCAGTTTCTACTTCGACGGCCGGCTGGTGACCCTCGACCCGCGGGGTGCCCTGCTGGTCGGCCGCCAGCTGCTCCAGCTGCTCCGGCGGGACGGGGTCACGAGGGTCGGTGGCCCGACCCTGGGGGCCGACCCCATGGTGGCTGCGGTCGCCCTCTGCAGCGCGCTGGACGAGGGGCCGCAGATCCCCGCCTTCATCGTGCGCCAGGAGGCCAAGAGCCACGGCACGGGCGGCTGGTGGGCGGGTCCACCGCCCCAACCCGGTGACGCCGTCGGCGTGGTCGACGACACCCTCACCACCGGCGGCTCCCTGCTGCAGGCGGCGGAGCGGGTGGCCGCGACCGGGGCCCGGGTCGCCGCCATCTACACCCTCCTGGACCGCGAGGAGGGCGGCCGCGAACGACTGGAGGCGGCCGGGTACCGCTTGCGCTCCATCTTCCGGCGCTCCGAACTGCTGGCTGGCGCCCAGGCTCCGGGGGCCAGCGGAGCCTGACCCGTGCCCCCAAGCCGCCACCTCAGGGGAGCTCGCGCCAGGCAGCTGGCTGCGCTCCTTGCCCTGGCCCTCGCCGCCCTCCTCTCCGGCTGCGGATCCAGTCCCAGCGCCGCCCGGGCGGTGACCGCGCTGCGAACCGGGATGCCGGTCCGCCACGCGGCCAAGAGCCTGGACACAGCGCTCGTCACCAGCACGCCGGACGGCGGCTTCTACGTCGATCCCACCTACCTCCACTTCTACTACCTGCGCAAGGTGTCGCTGGCCAACGTGACCCCGCTGCTGAGCGGGTCGGAACGGCGCGACGCCGGGACCCTCCAGGGCCTGGGGCCCTTGCTCGAGGTGGTGGCGGTGGCCACCAATCCCGGGGCCTCCACCACCGCCGTGGACCTGACGCAGGCGGTGCTGGAGTCCCAGCACACCTCCAAGCTGGTGCCGGCCGGGGTCCGGTCCGCGGTCCAGCAGAGCTACTACCAGCCGATCCGGCCCATCCTCGTCCTCTCCTCCTACCGGCTCGACGTCTGCTCCGCCGACGTCAACCCCGGGGCCACGGTGTGGATGCTGGCCGTCTTCCCTCCGGTGCGCAGCAGCGCGCCCCTGGCGCTGGTGGACCCGGAGTTCGTGCAGCCCGCGGCGCACGGCTTCTACGTGCCCGTGGGCCGGGGAGGGCTCCCCACCAGCGTCCCGACCACGCTCTACGCCCAGGACGTCGACCACTGCATCCAGATCCTCGATCAGAGCTGAGCGAGAGCCGGCTCCAGCTGGAGCGGTCGCTGCGGGAGCGCGGCGTCGGCGACGCCGCCCTGGCAGCCCTGCAGCGCGTCGGTCGCGAGGACTTCCTGCCGCCCGAGGTGCGCCGGAGCGCCTACGAGGACCGCGCCCTGCCCATCGGCTGCGGGCAGACGTGCTCCCAGCCCTGGGTCCTGGCCGCCATCCTGGAGGCGCTCGATCTCGCGCCTGGGGCAAGGGTGCTCGACGTGGGTGCGGGCAGCGGCTACCTGGCTGCCCTGCTGAGGGCTGCCGGGGCGGCACGGGTGGACGCGTTGGAGGTCTCGCCGCAGCTGGCCTGCCGGGCCCGCCGCAATCTCAACCGCGCCGGTGTCACCGGGGTCGTGGTGTGGCTTCGCGACGGCCGTCGGGGGCTGGCTGAGAGGGCCCCATTCGACGCCATCGTGGTCTCGGCCGCGGCGTCGGCCGTCCCGCCCGCGCTGACCGAACAGCTGGCGGTCGGCGGTCGCCTCGTCTGCCCCCTCACCGAGCCCGGTGAGGAGCGGCTCTGGTGCCTGGAGCGGCGATCCGAGGACTGGCAGCGACGCGACCTCGGTCCCTGCCGCTTCGTGCCCCTGGTCTAGTCTTCAGGGCATCCCGCCTCCCGGGGCCCCCGGGAGGCGGCAGGGGCTGGAGGCCGGGATGACCCAGGACGACCGTTCCGCAGCGGCGCGACTGGATCTGTCGCCGTCCCCGGGGGCACCGTGGAACCGGCCCCTCCGGGGGCAGCTGGTGCAGTGCACGCTGCGGAGCCAGGCCCTGCGGGGAAACCATCTCGGAGATCCCCCCGACCGCCCCCTCTGGATCCTCCTGCCTCCGCAGTACGGGGCCGAGCCGGAGCGGCGCTTCCCCGTCATCTACGTGCTCCAGGGGTTCTCCGGCCAGGTGGACATGTGGGCGGCCCGAAGCCCCTTCCAGGTGACCGGGGTGGAGTCCTTCGACGCCTTCCTGGCCGAGCCCGACCTGCCACCCTGTCTGCTGGTCCTGGTTGACGCCTGGACCAGCTTGGGGGGCAGCCAGTACCTGGACTCCCCGGGCACGGGCCGCTACCACACCTACCTCTGCGAGGAGGTGGTGGCGGCCGTCGACGCCAACTTCAGGACCCTCGCCGAGCGGAGCCACCGCGCCGTCGCCGGCAAGTCGAGCGGCGGCTTCGGCGCGCTCGTCAGCGCGCTGCTGCGCCCGGACCTCTTCGGGGCCGTGGCCAGCCATGCCGGCGACGCCCTCTTCGAGTACTGCTACCTCCCCGAGTTCCCCGAGGTGGTGCGCCTGCTGCGCGACCACTACGGGGGCTCCTACCAGGCCTTCTGGGAGGACTTCCGCTCGCGGCCCCCACTGAGCCGGCCGGGGGACCATCCGCTGGTCAGCTGCTGGTGCTTGGGGGCCTGTTACTCGGCGGGGCCGAGGGGGGAACCCGAGCTTCCCTTCGATCTCGGCACCGGGCGCCTCCAGCTCCCGGTCTGGGAGCGCTGGCTGGCCTGGGACCCGGTCCGGCTGGTGGCCGAGCGCGCTGAGGCCGCCCGGTCGCTGCTCGGCGTCTACCTCGACGGCGGCCGCCGGGACGAGTGGCACCTGGAGGTCGCGGCTACCGCCCTGGAGGCCTCGCTCCACGACCTCGGGACCCCGAACGTCCACCTGGAGCTCTTCGACGGGGGACACATGGGAATCAACTACCGCTACCCGGTCGGCCTCCGCTACCTGGCCCGTCTCATCGCCGGCTAGGGGCGGAGCCGGGGCCGGGCCCGGCTGCTAGCGGGGGTAGCTGTGGAAGCCGCGACCCGTCTTGCGCCCGAGCTGGCCCGCCTCGACCAGCCGCACCAGCATCGGCTGGGGCGCGTAGCGAGGGTCGTGAAGCCCCTCGTACATCACCCGGCAGATGCCCAGGATCACGTCCAGCCCGATGAAATCGGCCAGCTCCAGCGGGCCCATGGGATGTCGGAACCCGAGCTTGGCCACCTGGTCGATGTCGGCTGCGGACCCGACTCCCTCCTGGAGGGCGAGGATGGCCTCGTTGAGATAGGGAATGAGGATCCGATTGCCGATGAACCCGGGGCTGTCCCGGGCTTCGACGGGGACCTTGCCGAGCTGGCGCCCGAGCTGCTCCACGCGGGCGTAGGTCTGGTCCGACGTGAGCACCCCTCGCACGAGCTCCACGAGTTCCATAACTGGCACTGGGCTGTAGAAGTGCATGCCCACGAAGCGGTCCGGGCGGCCGGTGGCGGCGGCCAGACGCGTGATCGGGATGGAGGACGTGTTGCTGGCGAAGACGGTCGGCGCGGGGCAGGTCCGGTCCAGCTGGGCCCAGAGCTCCAGCTTGGCGCCCAGCTCCTCGGTGATGGCCTCGATCACCACCTCCGCCTCCCGGGCCGCCTCGGTCCCCGAGGCCAGCGTCAGGTTGGCCATGGCCGCCTCGGCATCGAGGGGAAGCACCCGCCCGTCGGCGACCAACCCCTCCAGGCGCTTGGAGATCCGCTCGCGGGCCCGCTCGGCGGCCCCCGGGGCGGCGTCGAAGAGCTGGACGGAGACGCCGTGGGCGGCGGCGGTCTGGGCGATCCCCGACCCCATCAGGCCGGCGCCGGCGACGA
>JASHRA010000103.1 GCA_030038765.1 Candidatus Dormiibacterota bacterium
AACTCCTCGCAGAGATGCAGCCGACCGTCCAAGCCGTCTACGGGCGAGCACTCAGATATGTTCTTGGCATGTGGCTATTGTTTCTCGGCATCGGGGGAGGAGTGGGGTATCTCGCGAGGGGTACGCCATATGTCTGGTTCCCCGTGGGTGTAGCGATGATTGGCGGAGGATGGTGCACGATTCAGGGTGTTCGGACAATGCTTCACAACCGGGCCATCTTGCAGGCCGGCCAGCGGCTAAGGTACGAGAAGTCGAAGCTAGAGCGGCAGACGCGGAGACCGTAGCCGTAGTCGAGCGTGGAGGCGCGGCGTAGGGCTGTCGAGAGGTACGGTCGCAGCGGCATGAGCTTGGCCCATATCACGGGAACGCCCCACGGCGCGTGCGGGCACTCCGCCCTTTGGTCGCTGGAGAGCCAGTGAGGGGCCCCGCGGAGCCCGCCTATGTTCTCGCAATGGCGCTCGCTGCGGTTGGCGTCGAGGCCCTCCTCCTCTTGGTGGGGCGCTTCGTACTTTGGGCTCAGAGCGTGAACATGGACGGATTGAAGGGCCACGAGGGGGCTGAACGAATCAGGCACCGGGACTTCCGGAATTTCGTAATCGCCTCTTCCGCCTTGGTGCTCATCGGGATGACGTGCGTGGGGCTGGCACTTGCGCTCTAGCCCCAGAGTGCTCGCACCGGGGTGCGACGGGATCCCTAATGGGCGTGGCCGCGCACGGCGTTCAGCTGAGGGCCGCCTCAGGGCCCTATAACGCCGTTGTTCATGTTCTGGCCAGAGTCGCAGCCGTCGGCCAGGTCATTGCACGGTGCCCTTCCCAACGTCGCGCCGCTCGTAATCCCGTCCGACATCATCTGCAGCGTCGCTCACCGTGACCAAGCAACTGAATCGGGAGCGGGCGTGGCTCCGGAGCACGGATTCGAACCGTGAACCTTGCGGTTAACAGCCGCCTGCTCTACCGTTGAGCTACTCCGGAAAGCGTTACCTGCAGTGTAGCCGCATCCCCAGCCGGTCGCGCCCGCAGGCCCTCCCGATGCGGGAGAGGGGCACCCGCCGCTAGCCTGGGAAGCGCTGCCCGCAGCTCGGTCTCGGGCGAGCCACGGTTGGCAGGGGAGGTCCACAGATGCCCGAAGAGGAAGTCGTCCCAGGATCCCGGGAGAGCGTCCACCAGTTCTACCGCTCGGTCCTGGAGCCGGGGCGGGGGAGGGTGGTCGACGCCCGAGAGCACCGCTGCTCCCCGGAGGGAGCGAGAGCCGTGGTCACGGCGGGCGTGGGCCAGGGCCTGGACGGCCGGCCGCAGCAGCGGGTCTACCTGCTGGACCTCAGTTCGGGAGAGCTGAGTCCCCTGGCGCCGGACCTGCCCGGGGTGCAGCGGCTCGGGTGCTGGAGCCGGGACGGCGCTCGGGTCGCCTTCCTCGCAGATGGCGGGAGCGGGCTCTTCTCGGTCCAGGTGGTGGCCGCCGACGGATCGGAGGGGCCCCGCCAGCTGCCCCTCACTGGCCACTCGGCGGAGTCTGTCGAGTGGCTCCCGGACGGCCGCGGCGTATTGGTCGTGGCCGCTGAGGAGGGTGCCTCGGCCGGGGTGCTGAGCGGGTCCGGGCGGGTGCAGCCGAAGGATCAGCGAAGGGAGCCGTGGGAACCCAGCGTGCATCGCAGCGACGTCGGGCTCGTGGGCTGGCGCCGCGCCTTCATCCTCGATGCCTCGGGAGCCGGCCCGGTCCGCCAGGCGTCTCCGGACGGGATCAACGTCTGGGAGGTGTGCCGGGCCGGGGAAGAGCTGGCGGCGGTGGTGTCGGCCAAGCCCTTCGAGGGCGATTGGGTCGGGTCCTGGGTGGGCCGGGGCGGCCCGGACCGAGAGGCATGGCGCGCCCTCTACCGACCCCAGAACCAGCTCGGCTGCCTCGTCGCCAGCGCCGACGGGTCGCGGCTGGCGGTCATCGAGGGCATCGCCAGCGACCGTGGCCTGGTGGCCGGGGAGGTGGTGCTGCTGGAGGAGGGGAGCGAGCCGCGCCGCCTGGACACGTCCGGGGTCGACGCCACCTGGATCGAGTTCCGGGGGCGGGACCGCCTGGCCGTGGCCGGGCTCCGGGGCAGCCGCACCGTCATCCTGGAGCTGGATCTCGCGGGCGGCGCGCTCGTCTCCCGGTTCGAGCTGCCGGGCACGACCTCGGACCACTTCAACCCTCGGGCGGCGGTCCACCCAGGGGGCGGCCTGCTGCTGACCGCCGCCGCCTGGCGCACCCCGCCGGCGATCTGCCTCCTGGAGGGAGGGCGGCTGCGGGAGATCCGGTCCCTGGCCGACCCGGGCGGGGACTGGCTGCGCCAGCGCCTCGGGGAGATCCGCGAGGTCTCCTGGGTGGCGCCTGACGGGAACGAGATCTCGGGCCTCTTCGCCGTCCCCGCCGCGGGAGAGGCGCCGTACCCCACGGTGCTGAACGTCCACGGCGGCCCCGCAGCCTGCTGGAGGCCGGTCTGGCCGGTCCCGGAGGAGCTCAGCGCCGCCCTGCTGGTGGCCTGCGGCATGGCCCTCTTCCTGCCCAACCCGCGCGGCAGCTCGGGCAGGGGGCAGGAGTTCCTGGCGCTCGAGCTGGGTGACTACGGCGGCGGCGAGACCGAGGACCTGCTCTCGGGCCTGGACCACCTGGTGGCGGCCGGGCTGGCGGACCCGGAGCGCCTGGCCGTGTACGGAGTCAGCCACGGCGGCTACATGAGCTGCTGGATCACGACCCGAACCGACCGCTTCCGCGCCGCGGTCGCCGGCTCGCCGGTGACCGACTGGTACAGCCAGCACTTCGGCAGCAACATCCCGGACTTCGACGTCATGTTCCTGCGGGCGGACCCGCTCCGGGCCGGCGGCGCCCACTACGAGCGCAGCCCGGTGTTCTTCGCCCACCGCTCCAAGACCCCGACCCTGCTCAGCGCCGGGCTCCAGGACCGGTGCACCCCGCCCGGACAGGCGGAGGAGTTCCACCAGGCCCTCGCCGCGGCCGGGGTCGAGACCGAGCTGGTGATCTACCCCGAGGAGGGCCACGGGATCCGGCAGATCCCGGCGATGATCGACTTCGGGACCAGGATGTCTGGCCTCTTCGGCCGCGAGCTGCTGGGCCAGCGCCCGTCGGAGAGGTGAGCGTGGGCCGCCGGCTGGTGCTGCGGAGAGGTCGCTAGCCGCTAACTCTCCGGGATGGCCGGTCCCGGGGCAGACGGGTCAGGGACGGCGTCGTCGGCCCTCTCGCCGGGAGACGCCCATGCGCGGCGTTCAACCGCGTCTTCCCCAGCGCGACCAGCTACGAGTCGCGGCTCTCTGGTTCGCTGCTCGCCCGCGACCCGGCCCGTCGGGAGCTGGCCAGCGGAAGCCAGAGGCGGGAGCCACCCTGGGCGCCGTGGTACACGGAGTTGAGGGCGATGCGCGGGTCGGTCTGGTCCACGGCGCGCCCCATCCGGTTGCAGCTGCGCGCGAACCAGGGAAAGTCGCTGCTGGTGATGGCCAGCACGGCCCGGTGGCCGGGGAGGAAGACGTGGCTGACCGGGCTCATCTCGATGTCGAAGCGAGTTACCTGGCCGGGCACGAGGGGAGAGGGGACGGACAGCGAGTCCCGGCAGCTGGCCCGGAGGCAGCCCGCGGCGACGCGCATCAGCCTCCCGTCCGGCCACTGGTCCTCCAGCTTTACGTGCCAGGCCGTGTCCTCCCCGTCGCTGGAGCCGTAGAGCTCGAGCCGGGGCCAGCCGCTGACGGCGAGCGGGGAGCGGAGTGGCGCGGTCCGGTAGAGGAGCACGTCCGCCCTCTGCTCCAGGTAGCTCTCGTCCAGCTTCGGCTCGTAGAACTCCTCGTAGCTGAGGCCGCCCGGGACGCGGACCGGGTCCCGGGGGTCGTAGGAGTAGCTCCGAGGGGGATCCGCTCCCGCCGGGGGCGCGGCGCTCAACCTGCCCTCCGACCCGCTGAGCGAAAGGTGGAACGGGGCGGGATCGCGCGACATGGGCCAGCTGGGCGGTGTCAGCCACCGGTTGGTTCCCGTCTCGAAGAGCCGCACCCGCGGTTCCGAGGACCAGCCGTTCTCCCTTCCCTTGAGCCAGTGGTCGAAGAAGCGCAGGAGGACGTGGTCCATGTCCAGCGCCGCCTCGTCGCCGTAGGCGATCCCGCCGTAGCTGGACTGGGGGTACCTGGTGCCGACGTGGGGCCAGGGCCCGACGATGAGCCACTGATCCGCGGCCCTGGGCGAGGCGGCCATCATCGACTGGTAGTGGTGGAACGCTCCCAGGAGGTCCTCGCGGTCGTGCCACCCCGCTACGTGGAGGCAGGGCAGATCGAGGCCGCAGTAGTCCTTGTCCAAGCGCAGGGCGCGCCAGAAGTCGTCCAGGGTGTCGTGGTCGCGAATGTCGTCCCAGGTACCGGGCGCTGCATCCAGCGACTCCATGATGCTCGACACCGGAAGCTGCAGGAGGAGCCGCTCCCAGTCCGGGGCGGACCGGTTCGCCTGGATCCGTCGACGTGTGCCCCAGACCCAGTAGGCGAAGTAGAGCTGGAAGGTGCCGAAGGTGTAGGGGATCTCCTCCATCCAACGCCCGGCGGCCGCGAATGATGCCATGCAGACCAGGTGTGGAGGGTGCTCCCGGGCCGTGGCCCACTGGTTCCAGCCGCCGTAGCTGAGCCCGGTGGTGCCCACCTTGCCGTCGCACCACGGCTGCCGCGCCACCCACTCCACCACGTCGTGGCCATCGCGTCCGTCGTTGACGTGGGCCCGCCACTGCCCCTCGGACTTGCCGCGCCCGCGCGTGTCGTAGGCCACGTAGGCATAGCCGTGAGCCTGGAAGAAGCGGCCCTCGTCGGCGTTCCCGATCCGGTGTTTGTCGTAGGGGGTGCCCAGCACGATGGCGGGTGCTGCCCTTCCGGACCGGGGAAGGTACACGTCGGCGGCCAGCATCAGGCCGTCCCGCATCGGGACCTCCAGCTCCAGCGGGCCCGCGGCCAGGGAGTGCGCCAGCCGCGAGTCGCGGATCTGCCGGGGTGTGCCCTGGCGCGTCATCGTTGGCCGCTCAGGAGCGCGCTCACGAGCCGCTGGCCAGGGGGGCGAGCCTCGAAAAGGCAGTCTCCAGGGAACGCTCGATGGCGACCATGTCGCCGTCGCTGAGCGCCGTCGAGAGAATGAGGCGTCCGCCGGGCACCACTGCCAGCCCCTCCAGCAGGGCGGCGATATGGAGCAGGGCGGCGGCGGCGGGGCGCTCCGCGGCCTGGACGGCGTCGCGAGGAGCCTCCGGGCGGAAGTGGATGGCCATGGTCGACCCGGATCGGGTCACGGAGACCGTGTGGCCAGCCCGCTCGGCCAGGCCGGGGATGGAGGCCGCCAGCTCTGCGGAGCGCTGGTTGAGGCGCCCGATCGCGCCTCGAGAGAGGTGCTCGAGGCAGGCGCAGCCGGCAGCGCACGTGAGCACGTTGCCATTAAACGTTCCCGAATGCTTGAGCCCGTCGGGATGGCCGAAGGCCGCCACCTCGACCAACTCCCGCCTCCCGCCCAGGAGTCCGACCGGGATACCTCCGGCCACCGCCTTGCCCATCATGACCAGGTCGGGACGCAGCCCGGTCAGCCCGTGGTAGGCGCGGAAGTCGTTGCGCATCGACTGGACCTCGTCGAGCACGAAGAGGGCGCCACGCCGGCGGGCCCACGCCTCGACCGCCTGGAGGAACCCGGGGTCCGCCGGGATGGCCCCGGCGTGCCCCAGGAAAGGCTCCACGAAGACGGCGGCGATGCTGTCGTCGATCACCTGCTCCACCGCGGACGGCTCGTTGTAGGGGAGCCGGACGGTGTCCGCGGCATCCGGGGCGAAGTCCTCGCCCATGCCGTGGTAGGCGCCGACACAGGTGACCAGCCGGCGGCGGCCGGTGACGCGGCGGGCGATCCGCGCCGCCAGGATGGCCGCCTCCGAGCCGGAGTTGAGGATGCGAACCCGCTCGAAGGCGGGGAAACGCTCCACCAGCGCCGCCGCGAAGTCGTTGAGAGGCCGGTTGGGCGCGGCCTGGGCCGTGCCCAGCTCCGCCATGGCGTCGCTCAGGGCGGCCAGGACGGGGGGGAAGCGGTGACCGTGGATCAGCGAGCCCATGTTGTTGACGAGATCGACGTAGGTGGCGCCGTCGACGTCGACCACGCGGGCGCCCTGGGCCTCGCGCACGGCCACCGGGTAGGGCTCGTAGAAGGTCACGACCCGGGTCTCGCCGGCGGCCAGGGTCCTGCGCATGGAGCGGTGGAGCGCCGCTGAGCCCGGGGTGTGCGACCGGTACTCCCGTAGCAGGGACTCGACTGCGGCCGGGACCCGCCTCCCGGTCATGTCGTCACCCCCGCCCTGGCGTCCTGGGGCAGCGCTGGTCCGATCAAGTCAGGCCCAGACCTCGAAGTCCAGGTTGAGCGCTTCGAGCCGGTCCACTCGGCGCCGGACCGGCTCGCCGAGCCGGTGCACCAGGAGCGACAGCACGGAATCGCAGAGGACGAAGAGGCCGATGTAGGAGTCGAAGATGCTGGTCGATTCGATCCGGGTGCGGAAGAGCACGGTGGCGCCGGCCAGCGGTGGAGGCGGGCTCTCGTCGCTGAACGCGACCAGACGTGCTCCGCTCGCCTGCGCTTCCACGATGAGCCCCCTCATCGCCTTGGTCAGACGTCGCGGTTCGAAGACGACCAGGAGGTCGCCCTCGCTCACCTCCAGGAGCTGGTTGGGCAGCCGCTC
>JASHRA010000104.1 GCA_030038765.1 Candidatus Dormiibacterota bacterium
CGGCTCATGGGCACGCTGACAGAGGTGCTCGGCCGGCACCTCGAGGCGCAGGTGGGTGCCGGAGCCCAGGTCGTCCAGCTCTTTGACAGCTGGGTGGGGGTCCTGGACCGCGCCTCCTTCCTGGCCCACGTCGCTCCCCACCTCACGGCCCTGGTGGCCCGCCTGCACAGCCGAGCGCCGGTGATCTACTTCTCGACCGGCTCCAGCCATCTCCTCGACTTGGCTGCGGCCACCGGGCCGGACGGCCTGGGCGTCGATTGGCGACTGCCGCTCGACCGGGCCTGGGACCTCATCGGACGCGACCACTTCATCCAGGGCAATCTCGACCCCGCCCTTCTCCTCTGTCCCTGGGAGGAGCTGGCCCGCGGTGCCCGCGAGGTCCTGGACCGCGCTGGCGGCGCGCCGGGCCACGTCTTCAACCTCGGACACGGCGTGCTCCCGGAGACCGACCCCGCCGAGCTGCGCCGGCTGGTGGACCTGGTCCACGAGGCCTCCGCCCGATCCGCGACCGCCCCGCCCTGAAGCGGGGCACGCAGCTGCCGGCGGCCTCGGGGGCGCAGATGGAGGGAGCGTCCCCCGGCAGACGTCGTCACCGACCGTCCGGCACCCGCGCGCCTGCGGATCCGAGCTCTGATCCCCGGGATCCCACACTGCTGGAGAGCTTCGACCCCCCCTGTCGAATGACCCTCACAGGGCTTCAAGCCATGCTACCATCACGCGCCGATGCGTGACGACCAGCTCCGGGAGCGCCTGGTCGACGAGAACCCGTGGTGGCGCGCCGCCGCCGCTACCGGTTCGGCGCTCGATTGGCAGGCTGCCGACCCGGTGCTGCGGGCTCGTTCCCGGTTCGACCTCGGCTACAGGCCCCAGGTTCTCGACGACGTGGCCCAGGGCCCGATCGACGACAAGCTGGTGGTGCTGCGGGGCCCGCGCCGGGTCGGCAAGTCGGTGCTGCTCAAGGACACCATCGCCGCCCTCTGCGGACGGCGCGACGTGGACCCGCGGCAGGTCATCTACCTCCCCTGCGACAGCATGCGGGCGCTGGACCTCAACCGGGCGCAGAAGCTGGGCCGGGACCTGACCCGATCAGTGGGACGCGTTCCACGAGTCTGGCTCCTCGACGAGGTGACCGGGATCCGGGGTTGGAGCGAGGCCCTGAAGTACCTCCGAGACAACACGGAGCTGGGCGCCGAGACGGTGGTCTGCACCGGGTCCTCCTGGGACGAGGCGGCCCAGGTGGAGCGCAATCTCCTGGCCGGGAGGGCGGGCACCAGCGGCACCGACCGCTCGCGGATCCTCTTCCCGATGCGCTTCCGCGAGGTGCTGCAGGCGTGGCTCGCGGGCATCCCGGCACCTCCCCCCCAGCCCCTTTGGGAGCTCCAGGGCGGGGCGGCCAGGGAGTCCATCTACCAGCTCGAGCTCTACGTGTCGGATCTCGACCTGCGCTGGCAGGCCTACCTCACCTCGGGCGGATACCCCCGGGCGGTCGCCGAGCTGGACAGCACCGGCATGGTCAGCGACGCCTTCCTCGCCGATCTAGCGGCCTCCGTCCATCGCGACGTGGAGAGCAGCTCCGCCGAGGACTCGGTGCCGCTGCTGATCAGCGAGCTGCAGCGACGCTCCACCTCCCCACTGGACCTGGCGGACCTGGCCCGGGCCCTGGGATACGCGAAGCGCAACGCCGCCGAGCTGCGCGTTGAGCGGCTGATCCACTCCTTCGCGGCGTTGCGCTGCCCCCAGTGCGACGACCAGGGTTCGAAGGTGGACCGGACCCGGTCCAAGCTCTACCTCATCGACCCGGTGCTGAGCTGGATCCCGTCCCGGCTCCGCAGCGGGCTGGAGCGCCCCGACTTCACCCACCTCACCGAGGCGGCCCTAGGCGTGGCCCTGGCCCGCGCCATCAACAACCTCCAACCGGGACGCTGGCAGGCGGAGGACACGATCGGCTACCTCCGCACCGGTGGAGGCCGCGAGGTCGACTTCGCGCCCGTGCCCGTGCCCTCGGGCCACCAACCCCAGCCGACCACCCCGCTGGAGTCGCGCTGGGTCGCCACCAACTGGCGCCAGGAGGCGCGGGTGATAGAGGGCCGGTTCAGGCGCGGCATCGTGGCGACCAGGACCGTCCTGGACCTGGAGAAGTCGTGCTGGGCGGTTCCGGCCCCGGTCCTGGCCCTGCTCCTCGAGTAGGCGCGGGAGCGTGGGCGTCCGCTTGGGGCCGGGGGCTGGCGAGACGTCGCCGGCGCGCGCTTCCGCGCTCGCGCGGCACCGCCGGAGTCGCCCGAGCGTGGGCACCTCCTCGTCCCGCGCCGCCGCCCGCCGCAGTCGGCGGCTCTTTCCGGCCTCCCCGACGGAGCTCCCGACCGGGGCTCTGTTGACTGGGCCGCGTCGCATCCGTTACCTTCCAGCCTTCGGTCGCGCGCGCTTATGTGGGAGGACGTATGCGCGGAGCCCGCTTTGCCGGGCGAGGCTGGATTGCCGTCGGCGTGGCTGCGGTGATCTGGCTCTGCTCCCTGTTCGGCACCGGACCCGGTGCCTCCGCCCAGCAGCCCAGTGACTCGGTCAACAGCCAGGCCCTGAGCGCCCTGCTCAGTCGGCTCGAGGCCGAGGGCGAGGTTTCGGACGCGACCCAGGTCAAGTCGCTGCTGGCCAAGATCTCCTCCAACCAGGCCTATCTCTCCTCGCTGAACCAGCAGCTGAGCCAGGACCAGACGGCCCAGCAGGTGCTCCAGGTCCAGTTGGCCGGTGACCGGAACGCACTCGTCAACCTGGTCAGCACCGCCTACGTCGACGGGGGCGGAACCCAGGCGGTGGCAGCCGCCCTCGCGTCTCCGGACATGACCCAGTTCTTCGACAGCTCGACCCTGCCCGAGGCCATCACCTCCCAGGTGGCCCAGCTGGTGAAGTCGATCGAAGGCGACCAGCGCTCCCTGAGCCGTGCCGACACCCAGCTGCTGGCCGACGAGGCCACCGCCGACTCGGTGGAGAGCCAGCTCGGCCTCCAGTCGAGCGAGCTGCTGGCGGAGCTGGTCCATCCCACCGCCGAGGTGGTGACGGGTGACTGGGCCTTCGCCTTCGGCACCTGCACCTACTGGGCGGCCAGCCAGTGGAAGGCGAACGGCTGGGATGTCAACTGGGGTGGGGACGCCTACCAGTGGTGGGCCAACGCCGCCGCCGCCGGACACGCCGAGGGAGAGGTGCCCGAGGTGGGCGCCATCGTGGTCTGGCCCCCCTTCGGCGGCGGGGCCTCGGCCGAGGGCCACGTCGCCTACGTGATCGCGGTCTCGGTGCCCGGCCCCGGCTACCCCGACAACTTCGAGGTCTCAGAGATGAACTTCTACGGCACCGGAGGTGGCTTCGACCGCGTCGACTACCGGGTGCTGCCGGACCGGGGCTCGGGCTTCGACGGCTTCATCTACCCGCCGACCGGCGGCTGATGGCCCAGATCACCTGGCCCTCCTACACCCCGCGCCTGGCGCTCGGCGTCCACCACCAGGCCCAGGAGCGAGCACCCTCCCCCACCCTGCCCACGCTGGCGTCCCGGCTGCGCTGGATCTGCGCCTGCGCGGCCCTCTTGGTCAGCGCCCCAGCGCTGGGCGCCCTCGCCACCACGGCGGCCACCGGCCCCGCCTCCCCGGCCCCCGTGGCCATCGCCCAGCTCGCCGGCCAGGCGCAGGCGGTGCTCTCCATCACCAACCAGCAGGTGACCCTGCCCCTGCAGGAGGCCCAGGTGGTGGCGCCGCCCACCGCCTCCTCCCTGCCCTACGGAGCCGCCTTCTGGCAGGCCGTGCCCGAGCCACCCATCGGGACGATCCGACAGATCATCTGGGCGGCGGCCCAGGAGTACGACGTCTCCTACACCTGGCTGCTCGGGGTGGCCGAGTGCGAGTCGGGGCTCGACCCCACCGACGTCAACCGGAGCTCCGGCGCCTCCGGCCTCTTCCAGTTCATGCCCGCCACCTTCTACGGCCACGGCGGCACCGACATCTGGGACCCCGTCCAGCAGGCGGACATCGCGGCCAAGATGTTCTCCATGGGCGAGTCCGACGAGTGGGTCTGCAAGTAGGCGGACCGCTGCCCTCACGGCCCCCGGCCGCGGCCGCGCCCGATCGGACCAAGGCCGCCCGGGCAGGCCCCGGCTCCGGCCCAGCCCCCAGCTAGACTCTGGGCGTGCCCGCCCCCCTCGCCGCGTCCGAGCTCGCCCGCTTGCGGGGGTGGGCGCGGGAGGAGCAGGAGCTCTGGCTCCGCGCCTTGGAGGAGCTGGTCCGGGCCGAGTCCCCGAGTCGGCACCCGGAGCAGATCGCCGCCTGCGCCACGATCTGCCGCCGCTGGTTCGAGGAGCAGGTCGGGGCGACGGACGGGGGTGGGGCGGAGCAGCCGTCCCTACTGCTCCGCGCCGGAGAGGGCGATGGACCCGCGGTACTGCTGCTCGGACACCTGGACACGGTCTGGGAGACGGGCGACTTCCAGCCCCTCTTCGGGGTCTCGGAGGGGCGGGCGGCGGGACCGGGTGTGTTCGATATGAAGGGCGGCGTCGTGGTCGCCCTGGCGGCGCTGGCGGGACTGCGCCAGCTCCGCTCCGAACCGGGCAGGGTGACGCTCCTCCTGACCCCGGACGAGGAGGTGGGAAGCGCTTCCTCCCGCGAGCTGATCGAGTCCGAGGCCCGGCGACATGCCGCGGTGCTGGTCCTGGAGCCGCCCCTGGGGCACGCGCTCAAGGTGGCACGCAAGGGCGTCGGTGAGTTCCGGCTCAGGCTTCTCGGCCGCGCCGCTCACGCCGGGCTGGAGCCGGAGAAGGGCGTCAACGCCGTGGTCGAGCTGGCGGCGCTGGTGGGGCGGGTGGCAGCCATGGCGCGCCCGGCGCTGGGCACCACCGTCTCCCCCACCGTGATCCGGGGCGGGACCAGGACGAACGTGATCGCGGCCGAGGCGGAGCTCCAGGTCGACGTGCGCTTCGCCAGCGCCGAGGAGGCGACCCGCGTCGAGCGGGAGATGCAGAGCCTGACCCCGGGGCATCCCGAGGCCAGGCTGGAGCTGTCCGGCGGGAGCAACCGGCCTCCCTTCGAGACCCACTCCTCCGACGCCCTCTTCGCCATCGCCGAGCGGCAGGCGGCGGCGCTCGGGTGGAGCCGGCTGGAGGGCACCTCGGCCGGCGGTGGGAGTGACGGCAACTTCACCGCCGCCCTCGGGGTTCCCACCCTGGACGGCATGGGAATCGTGGGCGGCAACGCCCACGCTAGCGGAGAGTGGGCAGAGTTGGACTCGATCCCGGAGCGGGCGGCCCTGCTCGCGGGCTGCCTCTGTGCCCTCTGGGCTGGGGAGATGAGATGACGTCTGAGTTGCCACTTCTGACCGTGGAGCGGGCCCGCATCCGCGTCGTCGAGCTGCCGCTGCTGGCCCCCTTCACGACCAGCTTCGGCACCCAGACGGTGCGGCGTGCCGTGCTGGTCGAGCTGGAGGGCGATGGCGCCGCCGGGATCGGGGAGTGCGCCGCCGGGATCGAGCCCGCCTACTCCTCGGAGACGGCCGCCGGGGCGGTCGAGGTCCTGCGCGAGTACATCCTGCCCGCGGTGCTGGGGAAGCCCGCCGCCGACCCGCGCGGCCAGGCTCGGCGCTGGGCCTGGGTGCGCGGCCACAACATGGCCAAGGCGGCCGCAGAGATGGCCCTGCTGGACCAGGCCGGGCACGCCGCGGGCATCTCCCTCAAGGCCATGCTGGGAGGGGTCAAGGACCGCATCGAGTGCGGGGTCAGCATCGGGATCCAGGCCAGTCTCGGCGCCACCCTGGAGACCGTCGAGGGCTTCCTGGAGCAGGGCTACCGGCGCATCAAGCTGAAGTGCAAGCCGGGCTACGACGTGACCCTGGCCCGCGCCGTCCGGGAGCGCTTCCCGGAGACGCCGGTCATGTTGGACGCCAACAGCGCGTACACCCTCCAGGACGTAGCGGCCCTGCGTGCGCTGGACGAGTTCGGGCTGATGATGATCGAGCAGCCCCTGGCCCACGACGACCTCCTCGACCACGCCGCCCTCCAGGGCCAGATCCGCACCCCGATCTGCCTCGACGAGAGCATCGAGTCGCTGACCGACCTCCGCGCCGCCATCGCCCTGCGGTCGGGGCAGATCCTCAACCTCAAGGCGGGCCGGGTCGGCGGACTGCTGCCCTCGATCGACCTCCAGGCCACCGCCGCCGCCGCCGGTTGGCCGGTCTGGTGCGGCGGGATGCTGGAGACCGGAATCGGGCGGGCGGCCAACCTCGCGGTCGCCTCGCTGCCCGGCTTCACCCTGCCCGGCGACACTTCCGCCAGCGACCGCTACTTCGAGCGCGACGTCATCACCGAGCCCTTCAGGTTGGCCAGCGACGGGACCATGGCAGTGCCCCAGGGCCCCGGCCTCGGGGTCGACGTCGACCGGGAGCGGCTGGAGCAGATCACGGTCCACCAGGAGAACGTCGGCCGATCCTGAGGACGGCGGCGGTGGCACATCTCGAGCCGACTCGGGTTAGGATTCGGCACGCGAATGGGATTTGAACCCCGGTGAACACGCTCGTCGTGGTGGGCGAGCCCGGTCTGGCCCGCCGCGCCGCCGAGCTGGTCCCCTCCTACCAGGTCATGGGAGCGGAGCAGGACGCCGACCTCGCCGACCCCTCCTCCGGGCTGGTGCGGATCGGATCGATGCTGGATCGGGGCAACGTCCCCACCGCGGTTCTCTGCAGCGCCAGCCCGGGCTTCAGCGCCCTCTCCCAGCTGAGGCGCTACCCGCCCAACCGGTGCTACGTCTTCCCGGGAGACTCCCCCTGGCCGCTGACCACGCTGCAGTGCCTCGTGGAGGCGACCGGCATGACGCTGCTGGAGGACATCGAGAGCCTGCCGGTGGCGCTGGGCGGACGCACCGTGGAGGGCGTCCACCGTCCCGGCTACGAGGTCATCCCCACCGGCTCCGGGATCGAGGTCGAGGAGGCCGTGGTCCGACTCAAGGCGGCCCAGGCCCAGGAGGCGAGCCAGCCCCGCGCGGGCGGACGGGGGGGCGGGGCGGACGACTTCGGCTGGGCCGACGCCACCCCGATCCAGGTCCCGCCGGCCCCGGTCTCCCTGGATGGCGAGCTGGCCCACGTCAACCCGCGCGTCGTGATCGACGTCTCCGACCCTCCCGCGATCTCGGCCGGGCCCGCCTACCAGCCGACCGATCTGCTGCGCGCCCTGCGGCCCCGGGCGGTGGCGAACTAGCGTGCCCAGCCTGCCGCGGCGACACCGCTCCACCGATCCGCGCCTGGTGGAGCGGATCCGGAGCGAGGTCCGCCGCGTCCTCACGGTCCTCGACGAGGCGGCCCTCAGTGGCAACGTGGCCCGGCTCGGCCAGGCCTTCAGCGGGGATGCCCTGGCCGAGCTGCGAGCCCGCTTCACCGCCTACCAGGCGGCCGGCATCCAGGTGAGCCCCTTCCGCGAGTCGCTCCACCTCGAGATCTCGGAGGTTTCGGCCCAGAGCCGGGCCACGGTGAGGCTGCGCTACCGGGACCGAACCAGCTTCCTCACCGCCGAGTCGGCGCCCAGCACGGCCAACGAGCCGGTTCTGCTGCGGATGGTCCTGGACGGCAGCATCGAACCCTGGCGCGTCACCTCCATCGCCGAGGAGTAGCCGCGCCGGGCCGCTCCCGGGGGGGTGCTAGGCTGGGCCAGCTGCGGCCCGCCCCGGGGTCGCGCCAGCTCAGGTGGTAGGCATGAGCCCCAAGCGCCCCTCCGCGTCGCCCCCCTCGAAGCGTCCCTCCAAGCCCGAGTTCGACGGCGCTAGCGACGATGCCGAGGAGGAGGAGATGGAGCTCGCCGAGGGAGCGGAGCTGGAGCTGGACGACGAGGAGGACGAGGAGACCCTCGAGCCAGAGGAGGAGGAGGACGAGGTGGAGGCTCCCCGGGTCTTGCCCCGACCCTCGCCGCCCCGCCCCTGGGGCGGCAGCCGGAGCGCTCTCTCACCGGAGGAGCTGGGTCCGGACGAGCTCACCCCGGAGATGCGCTGGCCACCGGGGAGCTGGGTCCGGGTCACCGATGTGGTGCGCCACAGCACGGGGGAGCCGATCGAGGGCCTCGAGGTGGGCGACGTGGGCCAGGTCATCGCGGCGCTCTCGCAGACCCTGGTCGTGCTCTTCCCCAGCCGGGACAACCGGCGGGAGGTGATCCACATCGACTCCATCCAGGCGGTCGAGGGCAGGGCGGCCCGCTCCCGTACCTGAGCCGGGGACGGGCGCGCCGGGAGAGGAGGGCTGAGCTCGAGCGACCGCATGATCCTGAGCGGGCTGCGCTTCTTCGGCCACCACGGGGTCTCCGAGGAGGAGCGGAGCCAGGGGGGTGAGATCACCGTCGACCTCGAGGTCGAGGCGGATCTCGGCCCCGCCGGTGCCAGCGACAGCCTCGCCGACACGGTCAACTACGTCGAGCTCCACCGCGTCGTCCGCGAGATCGTGGAGCGGCGGCGCTTCCACCTCCTGGAGGCACTGGCGAGCGAGTTGGCGCGCGCCCTCCTCGAGCTTCCCGGAGTGCTCCGGGTGCACCTCACCGTGGCCAAGGAGCCACGCTTGCCCGGCCAGTCCACCGGCTTCGCGGTCCGCATCACCCGACCTCTGTAGGCCGCCCCCGGCGGCCGGCCGCGGCGGACTCTCCCTGAGCCTGATGACCGTCTCGCCGTCACTGTCGCGACTGCGGTTCTCCGACAGTCTCGAGGCGGAGGACACGGTGGCCTTCGGACTGCCGCTCGGACGGCTCGCCCTGGTCGGCTCCGGGCTGGCGACCTCGATCGGCCTGCTCCAGTCGCCACTCCCCACCCCGGTCCGGCTCCTCGGCTCCGTCCTCCTCGTGACGACCAGCGCCGGCTTGGGCTGGGGGCGCTGGGAGGGCGTCTCTCTGGCCCGCTGGCTCTGGTTCGGCGCGCGCTTCCAGCACCGGCTGCTGCGCGCTCGCGGTCGCCGCAGGGGTTGGCGGCCCGCCGGTCCGGACCGGACCGGCCCCGATCTCGCGGCGCGGCGGCCGGGCCCTCCCGCGCGCCTTGGTCCCTAGCCCTCAGGGGCCTCGGGTGACCGCCCTCTGGCATCTCGAGGGGCCCGACATCCTCGACCGGCCGGTGGGCGAGCGGGTCAAGCTGCAGCAGCTCCTGGGCAGCTGGCTCGACCAGATCTCGCGTCCCTGCGCGCTGCTCGTGGCCTGCCGGGGTGAGGAAGTGCCGAGGTCATGGGCCAGCGAGCGCGGCCGGGGATGGCCCGGCCGCCTGAGCCGCGATCTGGAGGCCGCCGATCAGGTGGGCCCCGAGGGGCGGCTAGGGCGCCGGGTCTTCCTGGCCTGGCCGGGCGGCCCGGAGCAGACCCCGCCCCCGCCGGAGCCTCCACCTCCGCTGCTGGCGCGGCCGGCCGACGGCGACCCGCCCAGACCCCTCGCCGAGGGGCCCGTCGAGGAGTTCGCCTGGGGACTCCGTGTCGGGGGCCGGTGGCTCACGACCCTCTGGCTCCAGCGGCTGCCCGGGGTGGAGGTGGAGGCAGGCTGGCTCTGGTGCCTCGTCGGCGCCCCGTGCGCCTTCGACCTGGTGCTCCAGGTCTGGCCGCGGGGCGGCCGTCGGGCAGACCTGCGGCTGAGGCGGCGGCAGCGGGGCATCCGCGCCCGGCAGCTGGCGGTGCGAGAGCGGGGTGAGATCGGCGATCCGGCCCTGGAGGCGGCCATGGAGGCGGCCTCCAGGCTCCGAACCAGCCTCGCCAGCTCCCGCGGCCGGCTCTACGACATCGCCATCTCGATGACGCTCTCGGGCTCCAGCCCGGAGCGGCTCCGGCGGCAGGCCGAGAGGCTGCGTCTGGCGGTGACGGGCATGCGGGGGTTGCTGGTCCCGGCCTGGTGCGACCAGGGGCCGAGCTGGGAGCGGACCGCCCTCCGCGACCTGGGACGGCCGGCCCACTCCCGGACCGTGGACACCGAGGAGCTGTCCTCCTGCTGGCCCTGGCTGGAGGAGCCGGACGCGCTCGGACCGGGGCGGGCGCGGTTGGGGGTGCACCTGCGCACCGGCGCCCCAGTGCGCCTGGCGCTCCGCGGGGACGGGGAGCTGCCCAACCGCAATCTCGGGGTCGTGGCAGCGTCGGGCAGCGGCAAGTCATATCTGGGCGGCCTGCTCGGCCTCGAGGGCGTACGTCTCGGGGTGAGGACGGTCGTGCTCGACCCCGAGAACGAGCATCGTGGCTGGTGCCGCGCCCTCGGGGGTCAGGACCTGGAGCTGGGCCGCGAGCTGGGAACCGGGTTCAACCTCCTGGAGATGGCTGAGCCCCATGAGGCGCCGGCGGCCTCGGTGGAGCTGGTCTCCCTGCTCTGCGGTCCGCTCGAGAACGCCGAGGCGGCCTGTCTCGGCGAGGCCGTGGCCAGCGTGCTGGAGCGCTCCGGCGCCAGCGCCAAGCCGCGCCTGGCGGATTGCCTAACGGCGCTGCGGGAGACCGAGGTCGGGCGCCACCTGGCCCGGCGGATCGAGCCCTGGACCCGCGGCCCTGCGGGCTCGCTCTTCAACCAGGCGGGCAGCGGGCCTCGGGTGGAGAGCGTGGTCACGGTCGGCATGCGAGAGCTCCCGGAACCCTGGGTGCCGGCGGCGCTGCTGCTCCTCTCCCAGTGGATCTGGTCCTGGATCCGCCGGCAGCCCGGTCCCAAGCAGGCGATCGTGGACGAGGCCGGCCAGCTGGCCGAGCACCCGCCCCTCATGAGCCTGATGGCGCGGCTGGCACGGCGCGTGCGCAAGTACGAGGGATCGCTGGTGCTGCTGACCCAGTCGGCCGGCGACCTGCTGGCGAGCGAGGCCGGCGAGCTGATGGCGGTGAACTCGGCGACGCTGCTGCTGGGCAGCCAGCACCCGGCCGCCTCACTGCGGCTCCAGCGCGCCTTCGACCTGGACGAGGCCCAGCGCCGCTGGCTGGAGCGGGCCGGACGGGGAGAGTTCCTGCTGGTCTCGGGCGGGCGCCGCAGCCCGGTCCGCATCGAGGCTCCCGATCTCTACCACGACCTGCTCACCCGTAGCATCCCCGATCCCCGGCCGGCCGCATCGGCCGGGGCCGGACCGCCTCCGGGCCGGGTCTAGAATCAGGCGCCATGGGCAGGGTCATGTTCGTGCGCCTGACCAACCCCGGGAGCGCCGACGCCCGGAGGTGGGCCACCGCCGTGGAGGAGTTCGCCGCCACCCGCAGCTGGCGCTCCGAATCGCTCTGGCTCGCCACCGAGGCCTCGCGCGGACTGCTGGAGATGGAGTACCTGCGCCACCTGCGCCTGGAGGCGGACGAGCCCGTCTTCGGCGCCAGCTTCCTCCGCCTCGCCGGCGACGAGACGGACGCGCTGGCCGTCTGCTTCGGGCTGCTGCGACTGACCCAGCAGCTGGGCGGGCGCGCCGTCATCAGCGACCCGGAGAACCCGATCCGCAAGCTGCGCCACCTGACCCTGGTGGAGGGCAGCGTCAGCGGGCCCCTGGACATCGACGAGGTGATGGTCTCCGGCCCCATCTTCAAGCGCCTGCCGGCCAACACCATCACCTTCTACCCGCCCCGCTACCGGGGCGCCACGCTCCCCGGCCCCGCCGGCCCGCCGGGATGGTGGAGCTTCTCCATCCACGGCATGCGGGACCAGGCCCCGGGGTTCCTCGAGGCCGAGGCGGAGGCCATGCGCATCTACCGAAGTCTGCGCGCCATCGGCTGACCCCTTGCGCTCGGTGGTCCAGCGCGTCAGTCGGGCCTCGGTGACGGTCGATGGCGAGCTGGTCGCCACGATCCCGGCCGGGCTCCTCATCTACCTCGGGATCGCGCCCTCGGACACGCCGGAGGTGGCACGTCACCTGGCCGGGCGGCTGGCCCGGATGCGCGTCTTCCCCGACGCGGAGGGGCGGATGAACCGCTCCCTCGAGGAGGTGGGCGGGGCCGCCCTGGTGGTCAGCCAGTTCACCCTCTTCGCCGACAACCGGCGCGGCCACCGGCCCGCCTTCACCGGCGCCGCGCCGCCGGCGCAGGGCAGGCTGCTCTGTCACTCCCTGGCCGAGGAGCTGGTCCGCCTGGGCATCGACGAGGTGCGCGAGGGACGGTTCGGCGCCCACATGTCGGTGGAGGCGGTCAACGACGGCCCGGTGACGATCGTGGCCACCAGCGCGGAGGATCCCTGGCCCTCCGACTGCGGCTGACCCAGCGCCTCCCCTGGGCGGACAGAGGGGATGGAGAAACCCGCTAGGGGAGGATCGGCCGTGGCCCAGCTCAATTCACTTCTCAACTCGTGGGTGCTGCTGGCACAGGGCGTGGTTGGCAGCCTCGGCACCCTGGCCTTCGTCTGCGCCTTCGTCTGGCGGATCGTCGCCCCCAGCCCCCACAGCGCCATGGAGGCGCAGCGCTGGCTGGGCCGGATCGCGCTCGGGACCCTGGGGGTGGAGCTGGCGGGCCTCCTGACCCACGTGCTCCTGGCGGCGGTCCCCAAGACGGTGGGCTGAGCCGTGCTCGCCGTCTCCCTGCCCAGCTTCGGCGTCCATCCCCTCTCGCTCCTGGAGCAGCTCCTCCAGGGGGCGCTCTCAGAGTTCGTCTCCTCTTCGCGCTCCAGCGTCGACCAGGCCCTCTCCAGCTACCTCTTCGGCACCTTCGACGTGGCCGCCAGGCACGGCGGGGCCCCCTTCTCGGACACGCCCGGAGTCGTGGGCCTCAACCACGTGCTCTCCGCGGGCGGGACGGCCCTGGTGCTGGGGGTGGTGCTCTACAGCTCGCTGCGGACCGTGGTCGGCGCCAGCGGCGACCCTCGCCACTACCTCCACGCGGTGCTGCCGCGCTCCCTCATTGCCGTCGCGCTGGCACTCCTCAGCCTGCCGCTGATCCAGCAGGCGATCAACCTCAACAACGCCCTCTGCGACCTCCTCGTCGGCTCAGCCAGACCCAGTCTCGCCAGCCTGCCCTGGAGCTCGCCGCTGAGCGGGCCAGCCATCAAGGCCGACTCCGCCAACCTCTTCCTCCTCGGCTTCGCGGCAGCCCTCATCCTGACCGTGGTCATCCTGGCCCTGGGATACGTGGTTCGCTACACGCTGCTGGCGGTCCTCTGCGCCGCCGCCCCGCTGGCCGCGATCGCCTGGGTCCTGCCCGAGACGCGGGGGCTGGCCCGCCAGTGGCTGCGCCTCTTCAGCGTCGCCCTCTTCATGCAGGCCGGCCAGCTACTGGTGCTGAGGATGGCGGTGGCGCTCGCCTTCGCCCGGGACCGGGGAGTCACCGGGATGCTCTACGCCCTGGCCTCTCTCTACCTGGCCCTACGGGTCCCCGGGGCGCTCAACGTGGCCTCGCACTACGCCGCCAGCGCGGAGGGGGCGGGCCGGCGCTGGTCCCGGGCCGTGCGGCGCCTGGCCGCCACCGAGGGCTGAGGCGCCGACCTAGAGCGTGACCAGCGCCTCTCTCGGCGAGCCCCCCCACGCCAGCGCGAGCTCCTCCAGGAAGCTCGAGCCGCGGAGCGAGGGACGGCCCTCCAGGTCCCCGAAGGTGAGCTCGGAGCACGCCACCGGGAGCTCGGGGCTCCAGCCCACCTCGGTCACCGCGACCGCCCTCCGACAGCCCGGGCAGGCGGCCTGCATGGGGTCTGGGAAGGGAAAGCTGAGGCGGTAGAAGTTGAGCTCGCCGGCACAGCCCGGACAGAGCCCGAGGTAGGAACGGGGCGGCTCGGTGTCGAAGCCCAGGGGGCCCGGGTCGGGATAGCAGCGCAGCACCCCGGCCTCGAGGCGCACCTCGCCGCGCACCTGCCCCGCCAGCGGCAGGCGGCGGGGCGGGAGCAGCAGCCGGGCGAAGGCCGGGCCCGGCGCCAGGACCTCCGCCTCCGGACCCGGAAGGGCCAGCCCGGATCGCTGGAGCAGATCCCGGGTGTCCCGCAGCTGCGCCGCGCTCAGGACCTGGGACGGGTCCTCCGGCAGCAGGTGGAGCCAGGTCCGGTGGCCGACAGCGCCGTGGGCGGCCCGCGGACGGTCCATGGGCCGATCATCTCACCGGCCCCGCCGCGGCACCTCGACGGACGCTTGCGGCGTGGGCGCCTCGGGCAGGGTCAAGACGGCACTGGCGCTGGTCGGGGCCTGCGCCGCCCTCTCGATCGTGCTGCCCCCCCTGGCCGGCGTCCTCAACGCCGTCGGCTCGCTCACGCTCCTGGCCCTGGGCGGCTACTCCGCCTATCGCGCCTGGGCCTGGATGGAGCGGGTGGTGGAGGCCTCGAGGCGGCCCACCACGGTCCGGCGCAACCTGGGACGCGAGGGGGACCGGGAGCCGGCGACGGAGTCGCGGGAGCGGGGACGCCAGCGCGGCCCCCGGGTCGTCGAGCGAGGCGCCCCCGACCAGCCCGAGGAGCGGCAGCTCCGGCTGAGGCCGCTCGTCGCGCCCGTGGTGAGGCGCCTCAGCGAGCACCGTGGGCGGACACTCTGAGGCGGGCGTGCGGCCCGATCCCGATCTGGGCTCGCGACGGTGACTGCTACGATCGGGAGGTGGAGGTCGTCAAGATCCGGCCTCGAGGCTACTGCCACGGCGTCGTGGAGGCCATCCGCGCTCTGCGTCTGGCCGCCGCGGAGCACCAGGGTGAACCCGTCACCATGCTGGGCTACCTGGTCCACAACGAGCACGTGACGCGCGAGTTCGCCGATGTCGGGGTGCGCCTGATCGACGCACCCTCCCGACTCGAGGCTCTGGAAGAGGTGACCGAGGGGACCGTGGTCCTGACCGCCCACGGCGTGTCCCCGGAAGTGAAACGCCGCGCCATCGCCAAGGGGCTCAACGTGGTCGACGCCACCTGCAGCGACGTGCTGAGGACGCACGACCTGGTCCAGCGGCTGGTGGCGGACGACTACACCGTCGTCTACATCGGCCGCGCCGGTCACCCCGAGCCTGAGGGGGTCCTGGGTGAGGCGCCGGGCCGGATCCACCTGGTGCAGTCGCTGGAGGACGTGGACGCCCTGGAGCCGGGCGAGGGCAAGCTGGCGGTGACGACCCAGACGACGCTCTCGATCTGGGACACCAAGTCCATCATCGACCGGCTCCGGGCCAGGTTCCCCCACGTCGAGGTGCACAACGAGATCTGCAACGCCACCCAGGAGCGGCAGCAGGCCGCCGTGGAGGCGGCCCGCGACTGCGACATGGTCATCGTGGTCGGGAGCTCCCGCAGCTCCAACAGCCAGCGGATGGTCGAGGTGGTGGAGCAGCTGGCCCATCGGCCGGCGCACCTGGTGGACACGGTCTCGGACCTGAGGCCGGAGTGGTTCCTCGGCTGCAAGCGGGTGGGCGTGACCTCCGGCGCGTCCACGCCGACCGGTCTGACCCGGGAGGTCATAGCGGCGGTGGAACAGATGGAGGCCCCGACCGCGGCCAGGGCGGGCGCCTCCGGCTGAGACGGCCGGCTCAGCCGCTTAGGCGGGCGGAGAGCTCCTCGGTCCCGAACTGCTCCTTGCGGACCCTGAGGTCGAAGTAGAGCAGGGCCAGCGCCATCACCAGCAGCGGCTCCACCAGGACGGCGATCACCAGCGAGCCGATGTCGGAGAGGGCCGCGCCCGCGGGCTGCCCAGTGCCTCCCAGACCCCGCGCCGCGGCCGTCACGAGGAGCCCCACCAGGACAGAGGCGAGGCCCTCGATGATCACCATAACCAGCACCAGGCCGAAGGACCTGCCGGCCTGCCCCTCGGTCAGGGCCCAGCTCCTCCGGATGGCCTCAAAGGGCGATCTCCCCTCCAGTACCACCGCCGGCACTGCGACGCAGAGCCGCACGCCGACGACCACGCCGGCGCAGAGCGCGGCAAGGCCGAGGAGGACGTCCAGCAGCACGCCGACGCCGTGCAGCGCCGCCACCACGACCGCCAGCACCAGGAACAGGACCAAGAGCCCGGCGACGTAGAGCAGGGCCACCACCACCCCCAGTCCGATGAGCGCCGGGAGTCGGCCGAGGGCGAACCGATAGAGGTGACCAAGGGCACTCCGCACTCCGAGGTAGCGCTCCCCCACCAGCCTGGTGAGGGCGCCTTCGGTGAGCGGGATGACGACCATCAGCTGCAGGGCGATGAGTAGGAGAACCAGCACCAGCTCGGGCGCCAGCCAGTGCAGCAGGGTGTGCACCTGGGCCCGCGTCAGGTGCCGGATGGCGCCGTGACCCAGGAAGTGGGGCTCAGGTGGGATGGCGAGGCGGCCGAGGAACCCCACCAACTCCAGCGGCACCACCAGGAGCGCGGCTACGGACACGACCAGCCCGAAGTTCCGAGCGTAGAGGTTGAAGACCTGGTCGACGATGTCGGTGACGCGCTGGGGCCTGAGCGGCGGGGCCGGTGTCTGCTCCTCCACGACGGCGAGGGTACACGGTGACCGGGCGCTCGTTACCATCGGCCGGGTGATGGACCGGCCCAGTCATCCACTCACCGGCGAGGTGGTGCGCCCGGCGCGCGGGCGGGATCCGTCGGCGGAGCTCGCCCCCCTGGTCCTGGCCTTGGTCCCGGTGTTGGCCCGGCTGGGGTGGTGGTGGTGGACCAGGCGCCAGAGCACTCCGCCCCCCGATCCCCCCGCGCCGGCGGAGGTGGAGCGAACCGAGGTCGAGATGACCCGGAGACCGCTGGGGGCAACCCACGTCCGGGTGGTCCGGATCCGCTGGCTCGCGCCCCAGGCCCCCGTTGCGCGGGGCGGGCCGGTAGCCAGGACCCCGCTCGGGCTGGGACTGCCGCTGCGGTTGGCCTCCCTCCTGCTCGGGGTGCGCCGGCGCCGGCGCCCGGGCCTGCAGACCTCCGGGCCCGGGCTCGCGCTGCCCGCGCCGGTGCGGCGGCTGGAGTCGGGCCAGCGGTCCTAGGCCCGACGCTCCGCCCGCGACCGGGCCCCGCCGGGCCGGCCTGAGGAGGCCGGGGCCCTGCTCGCCCTCCGTCTGATCTGCGTCCTGCTCGGTGCCGCCCTCACCCTCGGGACCCTGGGCAGCGTGATCAGCAGCGTGATCGTCCCCCGGGCCACCCAGTCGCGGCTGTCGGTGCTGGTGGCCAAGCCGCTGCGCGGCGCCATGGTCCTGCTGGCCAGGTCGCGGACCCGGTACCTGGACCGGGATCTCATCCTTTCCCAGTACGCGCCCATCTTCCTCGTGGTCAGGCTCGCGGTCTGGATCGGGCTCCTCGTCCTGGGCTTCGGCCTCCTCATCTGGGGAGTCGGCGCGCCCACGCTCGCCTCCGCCTTCAGGCTCAGCGCCTCCTCGGTGTTGCCCCTCGGGATAACCCACGCCCGGAGCGGGCTGGAGACCGCCATCGCCTTCCTGGAGTCGGCCTCGGGCGTGGTGGTGGTGGCGCTCCAGATCTCCTACCTGCCCTCGCTCTACGGCTCCTTCAACCGGCGAGAGTCGTTGGTCACGCTGCTGGACAGCAGCAGCGGCTCACCCCCCTGGGGACCGGAGATCCTCTGCCGGCACGCCCTCATCGACAACGAGGAACACCTGGCTGAGCTCTACCACGACTGGGAGCAGTGGGCTGCCGACGTGGCCGAGAGCCACACCAGCTACAGCATCCTGCTCCACTTCCGCTCCCCCGAGCCCCGCACCTCCTGGATCCTCGCCCTGCTCGCCTGCATGGACGCCGCCTCCCTCCACCTCTCTCTCAACCCGCTCTCCGCGCCGGCGTCCTCCCGGCCCTTCCTGCGGATGGGGATCGTCTGCCTGCGCAAGCTGACCACCGTCACGGGTGGCACCTACAGCCCCGACCCCATGCCGGACGCGGCGATCAGCCTGCAGATCCGCGACTTCGAGGACGCCGTCGCGAGGATGGAGGCGGTGGGCTGGGAGACGGAGCGCAGCAGTGCCGAGGCCTGGCCCCACTTCCGCGGGTGGCGCGTGAACTACGAGGGCATGGCCTACCGACTGGCCGAGCTGGTGGAGGCTCCCCCCGGCCCCTGGTCCGGGTCCAGGACCGGTCTCATCGAGTCCTCGATGATCCCCCTGCGCCCGCCCCACCGGGCTCCATCGGCCGAGCGCGAGAACCTGCTCCGCGTCACCGCCGCCCGGAGGGCGCACCGGGGCACCTCCGGGCGGGGAGGAGGCACCTCCCCGGGGAGGCACGGCTGACCCAGCGACGCCGGGCCAGCCAGCTGGCCCGAGCTGGGGGTCAGATGGCCCGTCGGTAGGCCCCGAAGGCCCGGGTGGAGAGGTAGGCGCAAGCCGCCGCCAGCAGCGCCAGGAGGGCCAGGTGGAGCGAGACGTAGCCCCAGTCGGCGGTCCCCGATAGGCACTGGCGGCTCACCTGCACGGCCCAGTCGACCGGGTTGTAGGCACTCAGCGTCCGGATCCAGCCCGGCAGCAGCGCTGAGGGCATGAAGGTCACGGAGAGGAATGTCAGCGGCAGGACCAGGAAGTTGACCATCGCGATCAGGGTCTCCTGCTTCCGCAGCAGGAGCGCCAGCGCGTTGGAGTAGGAGGCGAAGGCGGTGCCCAGCAGCAGGGTGGCCAGGAGACAGGCCAGGATGCCGGGGCCGGCGCCGGCGAAGCTGGCCCCGGAGATCCAGCCCAGGCCCAGGATGATGAGGGACTGGAGCAGGGTCAGCAGTCCAGCGTAGGCGAGCTGGCCGCCGATCAGGGAGCCGCCGCGGACCGGGGCGACAAGGAAGCGGTCGAGCACCCCCCTGTCGATGTCGGTGACGTAGGCCATGCCGCTCCAGCCATTCGAGAACAGCGCGGTCATGACCACGATGCCAGGGGCGAGGAAGCCGATGTAGCTCGCCGTCGAGAACCCCGGCAGCTGGACCACGCGCTCGAACACGTGGCCGAAGAGCAGCAGCCAGATCACCGGCTGGACGAGGGTGACGGCGAGGTAGTAGGGCTGGCGCGCGAAGGCCCGCAGGTAGCGCGCGGACACGTGGCCGGCCGAGCTGACGGCAAAGCTCATCTCAGTTCTCCTGGAGCGCGTTGTAGGCGTGGCCGGTGTGGCTCAGGTACACGTCGTCCAGGGACGGCCGGGCCACGCTGGCGCTCGAGACCCTGACGCCGGCCCCATCCAGGGCGGCCAGCAGGGCCGGCAGCGCGGTCGGGCCGTTGTCCACCCGCGCCCGAAGCCAGCCGGCCTCGTAGGAGCGATCGTTGAGAAGCCCATCGATCGCGGCCAGGGCGGCCTCGACGGAATCGGGCGGAGGCTCATCTGTCAGTTGCAGCGAGACCGAGTCACCGCGCAGCTCATGCTTCAGCTCGTCCGCCGTGCCCTCGGCCACGATCTCGCCGTGGTCGACGATGGCGAGGCGGTCCGAGAGTTGGTCGGCCTCCTCCAGGTAGTGGGTCGTGAGCAGCACCCCGAGGCCCTCGCGGGCCAGGCGGGAGATGGTCTCCCACATCTCCGCGCGGGCGTCGGGGTCGAGGCCGGTGGTGGGCTCGTCGAGGAACAGCACCCGGGGCCGGTTGACGAGTCCGATCGCGATGTCGAGCTTGCGCTGGGTTCCGCCCGAGTACGTCTTGACGATCCGGTTCACGACCTCACCGAGGCTCAGGACCTCCACCAGTTGCTCGGCCCGGCGCTTCAGCTCGGCGCCGGCGAGACCATAGAGGTGGCCCTGGAGCATGAGGTTCTCCCAACCGGTGGCGTCCAGGTCGCCGGCCGGCTTCTGCGAGACCACCCCGATGGCGCGCCGCACCGCCTCCGCCTCGGAGAGGATGTCGTACCCGGCGACCCGTGCCCCGCCGGAGTCGGGGCGGGAGAGCGTGGTCAGGACCTTGACCGCCGTGGACTTGCCGGCTCCATTCGGACCCAGAAGGGCAAAGATCGATCCCAGAGGGAACTGCAGGCTCAGCCCCCGCAGCGCTCGTACCCCGCCGGGGTACGTCTTGGTCAGGCCGACGGCCTCGATGGCGAGGCCCGGGCCGAGCGTGGCGGCCCCTGCCGTCACCGTCGCGTTGGTCACTCTTCCACCTCCATGGCGCGGAACTCTCGGATGAGCCGCGCGGAGGCGGTGCCCCGGTACCATCGGAATTGCCTCTCGGGTGGTGCCGGATCTGGCTCCGCGCGACTCGGGACCCCGGCCCCTGGGTGGGTGCTGTCTCACACGCCCAGGGGCGACTCGCCTCTTCAGCCGTCCAGGCTCACACCCCCCTCTCGCGAGCCAGCTGGCGCCAGACCTCGACGCCCTCCATCTCGCCGTCCTTGATCCTCTGGCTGAGCCGCCGGGTCCACCCCAGCTCGGCATCGGTCATGGCGGAGGCGAAGTCGTCCTCGACCCAGAACAGCTCCGGCAGCTCGTGCTCCGCCACCACTTGGCGAACGGACCGATGACGGGCCAGCTCCATCTCCAGGTGGAGGCAGCGCACATCCAGCAGGGCCACGACCTCGTCCGGGGGCAGGGCCGGCAGCAGGCTGAGCGCTGCCTCGAAGCTGGGGTATTCCTTTACCGGCGTGCTGATCAGCTGGCTCAGCCAGTCCACCATCTCGATCTGACCCGCCTCGGCCAGCCGGTAGACGGTGCGCTCCGGCCGCCTCCCCTCTCGCTCCACCTCCTTGGGCTCAATCAGGCGCGCGCTCTGGAGGGACTGCACCACGGTGTAGAGCGAGCCGTAGTTGAGCTTGATGCTCTCGTGCTTGCCCCGCTGGCGCATCAGGGTCGCCATCTCGTAGGGATGCATCGGCCTCTCCGACAGGCACACCAGGACGGCCAGGGCGAGCATGTTCGAGCGCCGGAACCGGGACGTCTTCACCCTCCAAATATCCTGGTCAGAGTATATGGCTCAGGATATCAAGGGTCTCTGCCCCTCAGAGTCGGACGCGGACGAGCGCCTCCCGCCAGGGTGACTCCTCGGCCCGGATGGTGTCGGGGTTGGAGCCGCGCACCCGGGCCAGCTCCCCGACCAGCCGCTGGAGCGGCACGATGGCGACGAAGGGGCGGAGCAGGTAGTCGACGGTCGCGAAACCGAGGTCGGCCCCGGGCTCGGGCCCGCAAGTGAGGACCAGCAGCCCCAGCTCCTCCAGCAGAGCCTGCAGCTGCGGCGCCCGCCCGCCGTCCTCGCGCCCGGGCTGCAGGATGATCGCCGCCGAGCGCGCGTCCAGGACCGCGGGGGTCCCGTGCAGGGCCAGCTCCTCGGACATGCCCTCGGCCCACAGGTAGGCGCCCTCCTTGAGCTTGAGGGCGGCCTCCTCGGCGGTGACCGCGTCGATCCCGAATCCGGTGATCAGGACCGGGCCTCTCCCGGAGAGCTTCCCCGCGAGCTCGGCGGGGATCTTCATCGCCAGCGTTTCCCGCAGGGCTTCGGGCACCCTGGCGAGGGCGTCGAGGAAGCCCGGGCTGGGATCACCCAGGGCCCGGCTCACGAGCCGGGCCAGCACGGCCAGGGCGCTGAGGTAGGAGACCGTGTGGGTGCCGGCACGCTCGTCGGCGCAGGTCCGCAGGACCTGCGTCCCGGGTGGGTCCTCGGGCCCGAGCCCGGTGATCAGCACGGTTGTGGCCCCCGCCTCGCGGGCCCGCGCCAGGAGCTCGTTGGGGAAGCGCTTGGTCCCCCGGTGGCTGACCACGACGAGCTGGTCACCGGGCTCCCAGCGGCCGTGGAGGGCGAGCTCGTGGGCCTCGAGCGCCGGGACCTGCAGGCGGCCCCCGCTCAGCTCGGCGGCCCAATAGGACGCGACCCGGCAGGCGTGCAGGGAGGTCCCGATCCCGGAGAGGACCAGGCGACGACCCGGGTCCAGGCGGGGAACCGGGGTCGCGTCCAGGACCGCCTCCACGGCCGCGGGCTGGCTCCGCATCTGGTCGTCGTACGCGAACGTGGTCACGGCCCGACCTCCCAAATCCCCGGGTCTTTCAGGGCCCAGGTTAGATGGCCAGCGGGCCGCTGACGGGTCCGTCACGGCGGCTCACCTCGATCCGCCAACTCTCCACCTCACTTGCACGCCGCCGTGGCCGCTGTTAGAGTCGGTCTCCGAGACAATCCACCCCAACGTCCCACCCATGTCTCAATCTCGAATTTCGCGAGCCGCGCGACTGGCCGCCCAGCTGGGCGTGTTCTCGCTGGTCGCGGCCGTCGCCTCGCTGCTCACCTCGGGCACGGCCTCGGCCAGCTACGCCTCCGAGATTCAGCAGCTCCAGCAGGAGCAGTCGCAGTTGCTCGGCCAGCTCCAGAGCCTGCAGGGACAGGCGGCCAGCGCGGGGCAGCAGGCGGCCGCGACCCAGGCCCAGATCACATCGATCCAGCAGCGCCTGGCCCAGGAGCAGGCGCAGCTGAGCCAGGTCAACGCCGAGCTGACCTCGACCAACAACCGCCTGGCCCTGACCAAGGCCCGCATGGCGCTCGACCGCTCCCAGCTCTCGGACCTGGTCGACCTGCTCTACGAACGGGGCTCGGGCGACTCCTTCGCGGACACCCTGGCCAACAGCGGCGGCGTGTCCCAGTTCCTCGACCAGACCCTGGACCTGCAGACGCTGCGCCAGCGCTTCTCCACGCTCACCGACCAGCTGGTTGCCGACACCGACTCCCTGAAGACGCTGCAGGCCACCCAGCAGGTCCAGCAGCAGCAGGTCGCCGGCCTGGTGAGCGGGCTGCAGAGCCAGAACAGCCAGCTCCAGGCGGCCGAGAGCACCTACCGCTCGGAGCAGGACTCCCTGGGCGGCGAGGCGGCCCAGGTCGCCGCCCAGGTCCAGGGCATCTCCAACCAGATCCTCCTCCTCGAAGAGGCCGAGGCCGCCTCCTGGGGCGGCGGCAGCGGTGAGGCAGGCACGATCCTGCACGTCTACAGCGGCTACCCCAACCTCGGCCCCTACCCGGACGACTACCCCCGCGGTCAGTGCACCTGGTTCGCCGCCTCCGAGGCGCTCATCACCTGGGCCGCCAACGCCAACGGCTGGATCTCGGGAGACCTCAACTCGGCGGATCCATACCCCATCGGCAGCACCCCTCGGGTCGGCTCCATCGTGGTCTTCGCCGCCGGCGGTGCCTACAACTACGAGTTCGGCCACGTGGCCTGGGTGGTCGCGGTCGAGGGGGCGGCTTTCATCGTGGACGAGGCCAACTTCGTCAACGGCTACGATGAGGACCAGCGCTACGTCCCCAACACCGACGGGGTCGAAGGCTTCATCTACCCGTAGGCCCCGCCCGGCTGGAACAGGGGGACGAGTTCTCCATGGCGTCTGTCGTCGATCCCAAACACCCGCTGCTGGATGCCAAGGCGCATCCCATGGTCGTCTACCACGCCGACTGCCCCGACGGCTTCGGGGCCGCGTTCGCGGCCTGGAAGCGATTCGGAGTCGAGGCTGACTACCTGCCCATGAACCACGGCGACCCGCCCCCCAACCCTAAGGGGCGGCACGTGCTCATGGCCGACATCGCCTTCGACCGCGACACCACCCAGCGCTTCGCCGAGGCCTCCGCCAGCCTGGTGGTGCTGGATCACCACCAGTCGGCCGCCGCCGACCTGGCCGGGCTGCCCTACTGCCTCTTCGACATGGACCGCAGCGGCGCGGTGATGGCCTGGCAGTACCTGCATCGCGAGCCGGTGCCGGCGCTCCTCCAGTACGTCCAGGACCGCGATCTCTGGCGCAACGACCTCCCCGACAGCGAGGAGGTGTCGGCGGCCCTGCGGGCGCAGGATTTCGACTTCGAGATCTGGGACACCATCGACGTCGACCAGCTCCGGGTCGAGGGCCGCGCCCTGCTCCGGTACCAGCGCCGCATGGTCGAGCGCATCGCCGCCCACGCCGTTCCGGTGGAGATCCTCGGCACCGTCGTCCCGGCCGTCAACAGCCCTGTCCTCCAGAGCGAGCTGGGTGAGGTGCTGGCCGCCGGCCACCCCTTCGCCGGGGTCTGGTGGCAGGGCAGCCAGGGACTGGCGCGCTGGTCGCTGCGTTCCGGTCGGGGCGGCGTCGATGTGAGCCAGCTGGCCGCCCGCTACGGCGGCGGCGGGCACCGGAGCGCGGCCGGATTCAAGGGGCCGGTGCCGGTGGACGGCAGGCTAGCTCCCCCCGACGACGGGGCTGAGGCGCAGGCCGACTAGGGCAACTCGCTCAAGGCGATCACGTCGCCAGGCGAGAGCGCCGGCCGACGCGCCACCCCGAGCCCGTCCTCTGGGTCGAGGTCCAGGAGGAAGGCGCGGCAGCGCGCCGCCTCCTCCTCGTCGCCGATCGCGGCCGCCGCCGCCATCAGCATGAACAGGCTGCGCAGGAAGCCGCGGTTGGTGGGCTGGGACCAGCGCACCTCGCCGGTGCCGCCCCAGCCGTGGCGCCGGAGCCGGTCCAGGCCGCGGTGGTAGCCGACGCGCGCGTAGGCGTAGGCGGCCACGTGGTCCCCCCCTGCGAAGGCGGCCTCCGCGAGCCGGGCCCAGCCGTCCAGGTAGGCTGGCTGGCGGCCGCAGACGCGGCTCAGGTCGGCCATGGTGGCGGGGAACCCCTCCCTGCCGGCGCGCTCGACGATCGGCTCCAGCTCCGCCCGGGCCGCCTCGGGCTCCTCGGGCAGCACGGTCTCGTGCCCCGCCTGGATCTGGTGCCCGTGTGCCGCGGTCGGTGGGCCGGGCAGGACCCGCGGAGACTTGGGATCGCCGCTCACGGCTCCCGACCGGCCTCGGCCAATTAGCTGGTACCCCGTAGCGGATTCGAACCGCTGATCTCCGCCTTGAGAGGGCGGTGTCCTGGGCCACTAGACGAACGGGGCAGGCTAGCCCAAGGCGTCCCCGACTCCTGTGGGCCCAGTATATGGATGGCCGCGGAAGCTAGTTCGCGGCCTCGGGTTCTGAGGGCCAGGCGGCCAGGACGGCCTCGATGAGGGCGGCATGGCTCTGGACCTGGGGATAGTTTCCCCAGAGGGCTCCGGAGCCGACGTCCGCCACCTCAGAGAGCTGGCCCGGCGGGCCGCCCAGGCGGCAGACCTGCTCGATCCTGGTCCGCGCCGCTTCCAGGCGACCGAGCCCGGCCTCCGCCCTGGCCGCCCAGAGGCCGGCGAATATGAAGGGGAAGCACGGGTAGGGGATACCGTCTCGCTCCGGGCGGTGGCGGAGCAGGAGCGGGCCGCGGCCCAACTCGCCGCAGACCCGGTCCAGGGTGGCCGCCGCAGGGACAGCGGGAGGGGTCGGGTAGCCCACCAGGTACGCCGCCAGGAGCGAGGCGTCCGTCCAATCCTCGTCGAGGACGGCCACCAGCTCGCCAGCGGCGGCGCGGCCCCTTCCCTCGATCTGCGCCTCGAGCCGTCCCAGCTGGGCCTTCCAGGGGGTCGATGAGGCGGAGAGCCGGTGGCCAGCCGCCAGCGCGAGGGCGGCCCGGAGTCCGGCCCAGGCCATGATCTTGCTGTGCGTGTAGTGCTGGGTAGCGCCTCGCACCTCCCAGATTCCATGATCAGGGAGGGCACTTGCGCGGCTTATCCACAGGGCCAGGTCCGGCACCCGCAGGGCCAGCTCGGAGGGCAGGCAGCCAGCGTCCGAGAGCGCCTTCGCCAGGCAGAGGAGCTCGCCCGCCGTGTCCAGCTGGATCTGCCCCGACGCACCGTTCCCCACCCTGACGACCGCCCCTGACATCCCCGCCAGGTGACCCAGGGAATGCTCCTCGGGGAGAGCCCCTCCCCC